>CALWDX010000011.1 GCA_944376805.1 uncultured Clostridia bacterium | reverse complement strand
GAGTTATTTATTATGAAAAAGAAGTTTAATACATATGGTATTTTAGGTGTTGACCAAAAAGATTTAATAGAAATTTATAAGCAAGGAAATAAATATGATGAATTAATGGATATATTAATTGATTTATTTTTAGAATATTATTTTGACTCACAAACTAAATTTTTTCTTACAAATTGTGAAGTTGGTACTAGTATGTTATGTGCTGAAATTATAGCAAAATTTATGAGGTATTGGCCTAGAGATGTATATTTATATAGTATATTGCCTTTTGAAAATAGGGAAAAGAAATTACCTGTTAAATATAGAAAAAGATATAAAAAACTTGTGAAAAGTTGTAATATAACAGCATATTTAAGAAAAGATTATAAAAAAGGTTGTGTTTTTAGAACAGAAACTTTAGTTATAAGAGAATGTAATGTTATTTTTGCCATTTGCAACTTAAAAAATACCTCAAGATTAGCAATGTTAATAAATGTTGTTTTTGAAAAAGATAAAAGGCTAATAATATTAGATATTGATACATTAAATATAATTACTTTTTATTAATACTTTATATTAATAATTAAATCTTGTAAAAATTATATAATTAAAGTATAATATTATATATAGAAATAATAAGAGGTGATTTTTATGTTAATTTGTAAAGTAGTTCGTGAAGTTGCTGGGGGTAATGTTTATAAAACAATATTCCCTCACGCTATTAAATATTTTGGTGTTACTAATAACCCTATGGCTTTAAGTAGAACAACTAACGAAAAACGTTCTGGTACATATAGAATAAGTATTAAAACATTAGATAGAAAAGAATATCATTTAACAGATGAAAGTTTTAATTATAATGCAGTATGTTTATTAGCTGAACTTGTAGAGGCTAAAATGGGACTTAGAGTTTTAAAAGATAGACATATGGAAATTATTGAAAAATTAGCCCCTGTTGATAAAGAATTTTTTACAGATATAAAAGAAGGTTCTGTTATGTTACATTCTGAGAAGTTAAATAATACCTTAAAACAAATGGAACAAATTTTGGGTAAATAATAGTTTTAACTTAAATAATCAACTTTTAATAGTTGATTATTTTTGTATGTATAAAAAATTTTTTTTATTTAAAACTTTTTATAGGTGTAAATAGTCTATATAATAAAGGAGGAAATTTATATGAACAATATTTATAATAAACTATCTAAATATTTAATAGAAAATCAAAATAAATTTTATAGATTATGTTACACTTATGTTAGAAATGAAAATGACGCACTAGATGTTGTTCAAAATGCAATGTTAAAAGCATTAGAAAAATATAAAACGATAAGGGATATAAATGCAATTAATACTTGGTTTTATAAAATCTTAGTTAATGAAAATTTATTGTATTTACGAAAAAAGAAAAAAGAAATATGTACAGAAGATAAAGATTTAGATTCTGTTTATTTTGAAGACTATAATGAAAATATAGATATTTATGATAAACTTAAATTTTTGCCAACTGATACTCAAACTATAATTATTTTACATTATTTTGAAGATTTAACACTGCTTGAAATATCAAAAATAACTAACATAAACATTAATACTGTAAAATCTAAATTGTATACAGGACTAAAAAAATTAAGGATAGAGTTTAGTTTAAGGGGGATTGAAAATGAAGAAAATTGAAGACGCAAAAAACAAGTATAATAATATAGAAATTCCTAAAGAATTAAATAATATGACTAATGCATTAATTAAATTAAATAAACCTAAAAACAATTTTAGATATTTTTATACAACAGCAGCAGGTCTTGTATTATTTATCCTTATAGGTGTAAATGTTAGTGAAACTTTTGCTACTAGTTTTTCTAAAATACCTATTATTGGTAAAATAGTTTCAGTTGTTTCTATATATGGTAAAAAAATAGACAATGATAAAGTGGTAAATACAGAAGTTCCTAAAATATCTTCAGAAGATGAAAATGTAAAAAATACAGCAGACAAACTTAATAAACAAATTCAAAATATTGTTGATAACTATACAAAAGAGGCTGAACAGCATATAGCTGAATATAAAGAGGCTTTTATAGCTACAGGTGGTACAGAAGAAGAGTTTCAACAAAAAAATATAGTAGTAGATGTTTCTTATGATGTTAAATCTGAAAGTAAAGACCATTTATCACTTGTTTTAAGTGCTAATGAAAATTGGGTTAATGCTTATAATGTTTCTTATTTTTATAATATTAACTTAAATACTGGTGAAAATATTACTTTAAAAGATTTATTAGGTGATGACTATATTAATATTGCTAATGAAAGTATTAAAAATCAAATAGAAGAAAGAATGGCTAAAGATGAAAATGTAATGTTTTTTGGTTATGGTAATGATAGTAGCAATATAGGAGGTTTTGAAACTATAACAGATGAAACAAACTTTTATATAAATGAAAGTGGTAACCCTGTTATTGTATTTGCTAAATATGAAATTGCCCCAGGAGCTATGGGTCAAATTGAATTTGAAATAAAAAAGTAGTAAAATAAAGGCTAAATTTTAGCCTTTATTTTACTTTTAATTATTCAACTTTTTATAATAGTCCTCCATCTAAAGTTATAACTTGTCCTGTTAAATATGAAGAATTTTCAGAAGCTAAAAAGTAAGCTAAATTTGCTACTTCTTCTGGTTTACCAAAACGCATATAAGGTATTTCATCTATAAAAGCCTCTTTTTCTTCTTGTGATAAAAAACTATTCATTTCTGTTTCAATAGCTCCACAAGATATAGCATTAACTGTTATGTTACAAGGAGCTAATTCTTTACCTAATGCTTTTGTAAAAGAATTTATAGCACCTTTTGTAGCTGAATATATAACTTCACAAGATGCCCCAACATTACCCCATATAGAAGAAATATTTATTATTTTACCATATTTTTTATTTATCATTTTTTTACAAGCTATATGAGAACAGTTAAAAACACCCTCTATATTAGTTTTAATAAGTTGTTGCCAAGTTTCTGGTGTAATTTGATTAAATAGCCCTATATGTGATATACCAGCATTATTTACTAATATATCTACATTGCCAAAAGTATTTTCTATTTTATTGAATATATCTAAAGCTATATTATAATTAGATATATCACCTTGTAAAGCTAATATGTTAGGGTTTATTTCTTTTAGTTCATTATATGTTTTTTCTAAATCTTCTTTTCTATTTACACAATTTATGACTACTTTAAAATTGTTTTTTGCAAATATTTTTGCTATTTCTTTTCCTATTCCCCTTGATGAACCTGTAACAAATACTACTTTCATTTTAACTCCTTAATCTTGCTATTTCTTCTTTATATAAATTAGTTTTTGCATCTAGCCAAGGTGTTTCTAATATAAATATTTTATCTTTTAAATAACTTGAATGTACTATATTGTAAATAGCTTCAAATCCTATATAGTCTTTTCCTTTTGGGTTTGTTTCGTCTGCACCTAGGTTGGCGTGTCTATCTTTTTTAGCTCCACATTTATTTAGTGAGCCGTTTATATGAATTACTTTAACTTTATCTAGTCCTATTATGTTATCAAAATGTTTCATAACATTGTCAAAATCATTTACTATGTCATAACCACTGTCATGTAAATGGCAAGTGTCTAAACATATACCTATTTTTTCTTTTAATTCAACTTTGTCTATTATAGCTTTTAATTCTTCAAAATTTCTTCCCACTTCTGAGCCTTTTCCTGCCATTGTTTCCAAGCATATAAAAGGCTTTGTATCTTCTGTTAAAACTTGATTAAGTCCATTAGCTATTCTTTCTATTCCATATTCAGCAGTTTTATCTGTAAATGAACCTGGGTGTAATACAATATAGTTTGAACCTATTGCAGTTGTTCTTTCTATTTCTTGTTTTAAAAAATCTATTGCCAAACTATATATATCTTCTTTATAAGATGCTAAATTTATAATATATGGTGCGTGTACAACTATGTCATTTATATTATGTTTAGACATAAATTCTTTGCCTTCTTCTATTTTTAACTTTTCAATAGGAGAACGTTTTGTGTTTTGTGGTGCTCCTGTATATATCATAAATGTATTAGCACCATAACTATATGCCTCTTTAGCTGCATTTATTAAGCCTCCCGACATAGAAACATGTGAACCTATTTTCATAAAATCTTCCTTTCTTTAAATATTAATATAGTTATTATATAAAAACTTACTTATTTTGTAAACTTTAATATTAAAAAATAATAAAAATTTAAAAATGTGATTTAGTTACAGATTTATTTTTAACTTAAAATTATAATATATTTATAATTGAAATAAAGGAGAAATTTATATGTTAAAAAGAAAAGCTAAAGTTTTAAAAAACGAATGTGTAGCTTGTGGTTATTGTAAAAAGGTTTGTCCACGAAATGCAATATCTATAATAAAAGGTATGTACTCTCAAATTAATGAAAATTTATGTGTAGGCTGTAAAAAGTGCATAGCAGTTTGTCCTGCTGATGTTATAGAATTAATTGAAATGGAGGTTTAAAAATGAAAAATACAAAAAAATGGTATGATTACTTATGGATTGTATCTAGTATATATTTAATATTAGGGTTTTTTAATATTTTATTTGCTTGGTTAGGTTTATTATGCTTTTTTATACCATTATTAATGGCTATTTTTGGCAAAGAAAAAGGATATTGTAATAACTATTGTGTTAGGGGGCAATTATTTGGTTTATTAGGTACTAAATTTAAATTATCAAGAAATAAGCCTATACCTAAATTTTTACGTTCAAAATGGTTTAGATATGGCTTTTTAGTATTTTTTATGATAATGTTTTTTAATATGTTATTTACAACTTATTTAGTTTTTTCTGGTTCTAATGATTTAAGAAAAGTTGTAACAGTTTTATGGACGTTTAAATTACCTTGGAATTGGGCTTATAATGGAAATGTTACACCTTGGTTAGCTCAATTTGCCTTTGGTTTTTATAGTGTTATGTTAACTTCTACTATATTAGGATTTATAACAATGTTATTATATAAACCTCGTTCTTGGTGTGTTTATTGTCCAATGGGTACTATGACACAACTTATTTGTAAAGCTAAATATAAAAATGAAGTTTAAACTAATTTTTTTAATTTTTCTTTATTTATAATTTTTATAGTGCCACGAGCTAGTTTAACTATATTTTCTTGTTCAAAATATTTAAGCATACGAGAAACAACTTCTCTGGCACTTCCTACATATTTTGCTATTTGTTCGTGAGTAATTTTTATTTCATCTGTTTTTAATGTATTACATTCATCTAATAAAAAAATTGCAAGTCTAATATCAAATTTCATAAATAAAATTTGTTCTATTGACCACATTACTTTAGAAAATTTGTCTATTGTATATTTTAGTATAAAGTTTTCTATATATACATTTTTGCTTATTAAGTCATAAAATCCTAAAGAATTTAAAATTAATGCTTCTGTGTTTTTTTCACAATCTATATATATATCAAATGTTATTTCCTCTAATATACAAGAAGATGTAAGCATACAAATATCATTATCTTTTAATCTATATAATGTTACTTCTTTACCTTCTTTAGATAACATATAAACTCTAAGTTCCCCTTTTTTTATTAAAGTTATACCTAAACACTTTTTAGTAGGACTATATATATTATCACCTTTAGAAAAAGATATATTTTTAGTATTTTCTATTATTTTATTTTGTTCTAAACTAGGAAGCTTATCCCAAAAAGTTAAGCTTTTTTTTAAATAGTTTAAATTTTTTTCATTTAACATAATTATACCTCTAAAAATAAAATAAATATTTTTAATTAATGAAATTTTACCATAAAGTATTAAACTATACAATATATAAATTATTGACTATGTTATATAAAGTGATATAATAAAATAAAAAGAGGTGTTTTTATGTCTAAAGTGGTAAAAAGAGGATTTTTTGATACAGATGAAAAGCAATTTAATAATAAGTCTATTGAAGTATTAAAAGAGGCTAGTAAAGATTTGTATTATTTATTGAATAGGAACTATCCTATAAAACCAGCCTCAA
>CALWDX010000010.1 GCA_944376805.1 uncultured Clostridia bacterium | reverse complement strand
AACAGTTCTAATAGCTTTAGCTATTTTACCTTGTTTACCAATAACTTTGCCAACATCATCATTAGAAACGGAAAGTTCTAGTATAATAGTATCATTTTCTTGACGTTCATTTATTTTAATAGCATCTTTGTTATCAACAAGATTTTGTACAATTACATTTAAGAGTTCTTTCATAAGAATTACCCTCTTTCTATAATTAAATACTATTCAATAACGCCAGATTTTTTTAATAAAGCACGAACAGTATCAGTAGGTTGAGCACCGTTACCAATCCATTTTTTAGCATCTTCAACATCAACTTTTAAAACAGCTGGTTCTTTAGTAGGGTCATAGTAACCGATTTCAGCGATAGCTTTACCACCTCTAGGTGTTCTAGAATCAGCAACAACTATTCTATAAAAAGGTGCTTTTTTTGCTCCTAATCTTTTTAATCTAATTTTAACCATTTTTTTATTCCTCCTAAGATTTAAAAATTTAATTATTATTTATTTGAAAAAAGGAAGATTAAATTTCCCTTTTTTTCCTTTCATCATACCATTCATCATTTTCATAGCATTTTTAGCGTTTTCAAAGTCTTTAAGAAGTTTATTAACTTCTTGAACACTTCTACCAGAACCGTTAGCTATACGCCTTTTACGAGAGCCATTTATAATGTTTGGTTTTTGTCTTTCTTCGTTAGTCATAGAACTAATAATTGCTTCAACATGGGATATAGTTTTATCATTCAAGTTAACATCATCTAAATTAATTTTATTCATACCAGGTAAAGGCATCATATTTAAAATATCTTTTATAGAACCCATTTTTTTAACTTGTTGCATTTGATTTAAGAAGTCATTCAAATCAAATTCTAAGTTACGCATTTTCTTTTCAAGTTCTAAAACTTCTTTTTCATCATAAACTTGTTGGGCTTTTTCAATTAAAGTTAAAATATCACCCATACCAAGAATACGAGAAACCATTCTGTCAGGGTGGAAAGGTTCAAGGTCTTCTAATTTTTCACCCATACCAACATATTTAATAGGTTTTTTAGTAACAGCTCTAACAGATAAAGCAGCACCACCACGAGTATCACCATCTAATTTAGTTATTATAGTACCATCTATACCAAGTTTTTCATCAAAAGATGAGGCTACATTAACAGCATCTTGCCCCGTCATAGCATCTATAACAAGTAAGATTTCTTGAGGGCGAACTTCTTTTTTAATATTTTCTAATTCGTCCATAAGTTCTTCATTAATATGAAGACGACCAGCAGTATCTATAATAACAATATCATTACCATTTTCTTTAGCATATTCAATAGATGCTTTAGCAATATCAACAGGGTTTTGTTGCCCCATAGAGAAAACAGGTATATTATAAGTTTTACCAACAACTTCTAATTGTTTAATAGCAGCAGGTCTGTAAATGTCACAGGCTACTAAAAGAGGTTGTTTACCTTGCTTTCTTAAAAGCCCAGCTAATTTACCAGTTGTAGTAGTTTTACCAGCACCTTGTAAACCAACCATCATATAAACAGTAGGTGATTTTGAAGAATAAGTCAATATACTTTGAGTAGTACCAAGTAAGTCAATAAGTTCATCTTTAACAACTTTAATAACTTGTTGACCTGGATTTAAACCTTCTAAAACTTCAGTACCAATAGCTTTTTCTGTAACATTAGATATAAATTCTTTAACAATTTTAAAGTTAACATCTGCTTCTAAAAGAGCCAATTTAACTCCTCTAAGAGCAGCTTTTACATCTTTTTCAGAAAGCTTACCTTTGCCTGTAAGATTTTTAAAAACATCTTGTAGTTTTGAAGATAGGTTTTCAAAAGCCATATTTAAATCCTCCTTATTCTAATAAAGAGCTTAAAGAAAGTTTTACATCAGAAAGTTGACATATATTATTTTGTGTTAAGCTATTATTAGACAATATATTTTCTATATCATTAATTGTTTTAGTTAAAATTTTTTGTTGGGTTAAATGTTTTTCAATTAAACCAAGTTTTTCTTCATAGTGCATTAGAGAATTTTTTGCACGCTTAACAGTATCTAAAACAGCTTGACGAGTAATATTATATTCAGAGCTAATTTCATATAAAGATAAATCGTTAAGGTAATGTAGCTCAAAAAGTTCTTTTTGCTTATCAGTTAAAAGCTCACCATAAAAATCATATAACATTGTAATAAATAAGATTTTATCCATAATATCACCTTTCTGTTATAGTATTATACTTTACAATAAAATATTGTATATTAAAAAAATATATATGTCAAGTGTTTTTTCTTTATACCTAAAAAATTTTTTTGAAAAAATTTCTTGTAAGGTGGTTGACTATTTTATAAATATTGTGTATAATTTTGTAGTGCATGTTGCATATAACAATGTAACTGGAGGGAGGGAATTCAAATGTCAGAAGTTAGAGTTAAAGAAAACGAATCTTTAGATAGTGCTCTTCGTAGATTTAAAAGAAGCTGTGCTAAAGCTGGTATTATGGGCGAAGTTCGTAAAAGAGAAGCTTATGATAAACCTAGCGTTAAACGTAAGAAAAAGTCTGAGGCAGCTAGAAAACGTAAATTTAACTAATAATAAAAGGGATGATGTGTATGTCATTAAAAGAACAGCTTTTTGCTGATTTGAAGGAGGCTATGAAGCAAAAGGATAATATCCTTAAAGATACCATTCAGATGGTTCGTGCTGGTATTCTTCAAATCGAGAAAGACCAAAAAATTGAACTTGAAGATGACGGTGTTATTGAAGTTATTATCAAAGAAATTAAAAAATGCAATGATGTGCTTCCTGACTTTGAAAAAAGTGGCAGACAAGATTTAATTGATGAATTAAATAAAAAACTCACGATTTTAAAATCTTACCTTCCCAAACAGTTAAGCGTTGAAGAAATCAACGAAATCGTTTTATGTGCAATCAAAGAAACTAATGCTAGTTCAATGAAAGATATGGGCAAAGTAATGGGATTAGTTTCAGATAGGACGAAAGGTAAAGCAGACAATAAGATTGTTAGTGAAATAGTAAAAAGTTTTTTACAATCACAGTAAAATAAGGGCTATATAGCCCTTATTTTTATTGTATATAGAATACCACATGTTCTACATGTGGTGCAAAAAAGGCAGAGCCGATGAGTATAAAAAAAGAACCTCCTGTTGAAAAATATATATGGGTTTGTCAACCATATATAAAACAAAG
>CALWDX010000009.1 GCA_944376805.1 uncultured Clostridia bacterium | reverse complement strand
ATTAAACTTCAACAACAGTTCTTTTGTTGTAAGAACCACAAGATTTACAAACTCTATGACGTAACATTAATTCGCCACATTTATCACATTTAACTAATGTAGGGCTAGAAATTTTCCAGCTTTGAGCTCTTCTTTTATCTCTTTTAGATTTAGACATTTTCCCTTTAGGACAAATAGACATTGTTTATACCTCCTTAGTATCAAAAAGATGTAAAAATTTTTCAAATCTAGGGTCAATAAAATCCCTATCGCAACCACAGTCGCCTTCATTAAGATTATGCCCACATATACGGCATAAACCTTTACAGTTGTTAGAACATAGCGCTTTCATAGGTAAATTGAGTAATAAGTTTGTTTTGATAGGTTCATCTAAATTTATAATGTTATCTTTACTAGAAAATAACCAAATTTCATCATCATTTACAATATCCTTAGAAAAAACTTCTACCATATCAAAATCTATTTCTTTATCAAATTGTTCCAAGCAACTATTGCAATTAAAAGTTACTTTAGCTACAACATTACCTTCAAATGTATATTTACCATAAGAATTAGTAATAGTACCTTTACCTTGTACATATACATCTTTGTGATAGACTAAAGACTCAGGCAAGGTAACATTACCATTAAATTCAACCTCTTTACTAAACCCATTATTAAGACTATCAACATTAATATTCATAAAAACACTCCTGTTCCATACGAACAATTAATAATTATAATTATTAACTACAATTATTATATAAAACACAACCTATATTATAAAGGTTTATTTATTATTTGTCAAGAAGTTCTTTTGTATCTCTTGCAATAACAAGCTCTTCATTTGTAGGTATAACTAAAACTTTTACTTTAGAGTTAGGAACAGAAATAACTAATTCTTCACCTCTTTTAGAGTTTTGTTCTTCATCAAGTTCTATACCAAGCCAAGTTAAATAATTACAAATTTCTTTTCTACTATCTCTACTATTTTCACCTAAACCAGCAGTAAATACGATAGCATCAACACCATTTAAAGTAGAAGTATATTCACCAATATATTTAGCTACTTTATAATGGAAAGTATCTAAAGCAATTTGAGCTCTTTTATTACCTTCTTTAGCTGCATTTTCAATATCTCTAAAGTCGCTAGATACACCAGATAAACCAAGAACACCAGATTTTTTATTCATAAGTTCATCTACTTCTTTATTGTTTAAACCTTCTTTTTCCATAATGAAAGATACAACAGCAGGGTCTATATCACCACATCTAGTTCCCATTACAAGACCTTCTAATGGTGTAAATCCCATACTTGTATCCATACATTTACCACCATTAATAGCAGCAACACTACCACCATTACCTAAATGACAAGTAATAATTTTAAGGTCTTCAATGTTTTTACCTAAAACGTCAGCTGCTCTTTGAGAAACATATTTGTGGCTTGTTCCATGGAAACCATATCTACGAATTTTATATTTTTCATATAATTCATAAGGTATACCATAAAGATATGCTTTTTCTGGCATAGTTTGGTGGAATGCAGTATCAAATACTACAACTTGAGATATACCAGGAATTAAATTTTCACAAGCTCTAATACCCATAAGGTTAGCTGGATTGTGTAAAGGTGCAAGGTCTATACAATCTTCAATAGCTTTTATAACTTCATCTGTTACAACAACAGATTTAGCAAAGTGTTCACCACCATGTACAACTCTATGACCAACAGCATTTATTTCTTTAATATCAGATATTACACCATGTTTTTCATCTAATAATGCATCTATAACCATTTTAATAGCATCTTCATGATTTTTCATTTCTTGTTCAACTTCATAAACTTCTTTACCTTTATGTTTAAGTCTACCATCAATGCCAATTCTTTCACATAAACCAGAAGCTAAAGGAGTTTCTGTTGACATATCTATTAATTGATATTTTAAAGATGAACTACCACAATTTAATACTAATACTTTCATTTTTTTACCTCCAAAATTTTGATTTTTAATTAAAATTTATTTTTGATTTTGAGCTTGAACAGCTGTAAGTGCTACAACTCCTACTATATCTTTAGCAGTACAACCTCTTGATAAGTCATTAACAGGTTTTGCAAGCCCTTGAGTAATAGGACCATATGCATCTGCTTTTGCAAATCTTTGTACTAATTTATAACCTATATTACCAGCATCTAAATCTGGGAAAATAAGAACATTTGCAGTACCTGCAACTTCACTATTTGGTGCTTTAGTTTTTGCAACTTCTGGAACGATAGCTGCATCTAATTGAAATTCACCATCTACAATGAGCTCTGGATATTGTTCTTTAGTTAATTCTAAAGCTTTTAAAACTTTATCTACATCTGGGTGACTTGCACTACCTTTTGTAGAATGTGATAAGAAAGCTACTCTAGGTTCTTTACCTGTAAATCCTTTAAATGAATCTGCTGAGCTTTTAGCAATTACACAAAGTTCTTCACTTGTTGGATTTTGGCATAATCCACAATCACCAAATACAAATACACCATTTTCACCATATTCACAATTAGGTACCATCATTAAGAAAAATGCTGAAACTGTTTTAACACCTGGTGCTGTTTTTATAATTTGTAAAGATGGTCTTAAAACATTAGCAGTAGAGTTTATAGCCCCTGCTACCATACCATCTGCTATATCACATTTTACTAATAATACACCAAAATAAAGTGGGTCATTTAATAATATCTCTCTTGCTTTAGCTTCATCTATCCCTTTAGATTTTCTAAGTTCTACAAATTTATCTACTAAAACATCTAAATTTTCATAATTATTAGGGTCAATAATAGTAGCTCCTGATATATCTAAATTATTAGCTTTTTTTAATATTTCATCTTTATTACCAACTAATATAACATTAGCTATATCTTCTTTAATAATATCTTGTGTTGCCTCTAAAGTTCTAATTTCTAAAGATTCTGGTAAAACGATTGTTTTTTTATCTGACTTTGCAGATTTTTTAAGTTCTTCTAAAAAATTCATTTTTTAATCCTCCTTATTAAAAAACATAAATTTAGATACTCTACTTATATGATAGAATTTCTTACAATTTATATTATAAACATTTTTACATATATATACAATATAAAAATTTATCAATTTTTAAACATTATCCATTATTATTTTAGGTATATCCACTAAAGATGCTTGTGTTGATACTCCCCCTATTTCATTAGCTACTTTTGGCATACCATAAACAACACAACTATTTTCATCTTGACCTATAGTAAATCCACCTTTATTTTTTATATGTAATATTCCTAGTGCTCCATCATTACCCATACCTGTTAATATACTTGCTACTACTTTAGGTGCTACATTTTGTGCTATACTCTCAAATAATACATCAACTGAAGGCATATGACCATTAACTTTATTTTCTTCTATACAAGATAAATATAACTCTTTACCTCTTTTCAAAACTCTCATATGATAACCACCAGGAGCTATATATACTACTCCATATTTTAAAATATCCCCATCTTCAGCCTCTTTAACATACATTTTACAAATATCATTTAATCTACTTGCATATAATTTTGTAAACCCTGGTGGCATATGTATAACTATAACTGTTGGTGGTATATTTTCAGTTAAATTTGTTAATATGTGTTGTATTGCTTCAGTACCTCCTGTTGAAGCACCTATTGCTACTATTTTATCAAATGCTTTATTTATTAGTTGTTTTTTACACCTAGAATTTATTATACTTGCAATTTCTATAGATTGATTTATTTTACTTATTAAATTTTTTATAAAAACCTTATATTCAATACTAGTTGGTGTTTGCTTTAGTATAATATTTCCCATAGCTCCTTTTGTCATAGCAAAAAAATTTATAGTGCTATTCTCTCCAACACAAATCCAATTTAATTTATTTTGTTGAAAAATACTAATTATATTCTCAGACTTTTCTTTATTTTTATAAGGTAATTGTACAACAAATATATTACTTTTTTTATCTGCTATTTTATTTATTTCATTTAAATTATTTATACACTTTTGAATATTTATATTATAAGCTTCTAAGGTTTTTTTAGTAACATTTAAAAATTGAGCCGATTCTGAAAATAAAACAATACTATGTTGTTTCAAAAATATCACCTCATTAAAAATTTAAAAAAATAACAATACCTTAATTATAATTAATATTAAAGCTCCAATAAAGTAATATAACTATAACTTTATTAGAGCTTGTTTTGCCTAACAATATAAAAATTTATCAAGGTCTAATAAAAGCTGTACTTCACCATTCATTTTTCCAATAGCTTTTATAAATTTATTTTGATATTTTAATTTTGCATTAGGTGGAGAAGATATAAAGTTTTTAGGAATATATAATACTTCATTTACCGTATCTACAATAATGCCTATTTGATTTTCTTCATATTCTATAATTATTATGCAAGTAAATTCATCATATGCTCTTTCTTCTTTATTAAATCTTATCCTAACATCTATAACAGGTATTATAGAACCTCTAAGGTTAATTATACCTTTAATTGCTTCTGGATTTTCTGGCATCCAAGTTATAGCAGGTACTGGTATTATTTCTATAACGTGACTTATATCAATACCAAAAATTTCATCTTCTATAATAAAAGTTAAATATTTATTTTTAGTAGTATCATTTTCTACTTCATTTTGATATAATTCATTTTCCATTTTATTCTATCCTCCTATATTAGTTGTCATAAAATCCGGCAACATCTACTATTAAAGAAATATCACCATTACCAAGAAGGGTACAACCACTTATACCTTTAACTTTTTTAATATAGTTTGGTATACTTTTTACAACTACTTGTTGCTCTCCTATAAGTTCATCAACAAATAAACATACTGTTCTACCATCCATTTCTAATCTAATAACAACACCTTCTTCAATATCTTTAACATCTGTTGGAGCATTAAAGAAATCATAAAGTCTTACTAAGTTAAATACATCATCTCTAAGTGTTATCATTTCGTTACCATCTGGATCTAAGAAAATATTTTCTTTTTTAGTTTTAAATGTTTCTTGTATAGTAGAAATAGGTATTGTATATTTAGCACCACCCATACTAATAAGCATACCTTCAATAATAGCAAGTGTTAAAGGTATTTTAAGTATAGTTGTTGTACCATATCCTTGTTCACTTTCTACAATAATACTACCACCAACAGCTTCTATATTAGCAGTAACAACGTCCATACCTACACCACGACCAGAATAGCTTGTAACTGCTTCTTTTGTAGATAAACCAGCATGGAAAATAAGTTGATATATTTCTCTATCAGTATATTCTTCTTCTGGTTTTTTAAGAATACCTGCAGATTTTGCTTTAGCCATAACTTTTTCTTTATTTATACCTGCACCATCATCTTTAACACTTATAAGAATTTCTCCACCAGAGTTTCTAGCCTCAAGCTTAATAACACCTTTTTCTTCTTTACCAGCTTTAAGTCTATCATTTGGTAACTCTATACCATGGTCAACAGAGTTTCTTATAATATGCATAAGAGGGTCTGCTATATGTTCTATAATATTTTTGTCTACCTCTGTATCTCTACCTTCAATGATAAGTTCAATATTTTTACCAAGAGCTTTACACATATCTCTAACAATTCTTTGCATTTTAAAGAATGTAGCATCTAATGTTACCATACGCATACTCATAACACTATCTTGTACATCTTTTATTAT
>CALWDX010000008.1 GCA_944376805.1 uncultured Clostridia bacterium | reverse complement strand
CTTAATATATCACCTTTTTGATGGTGATTTTCAAAGTGAATATTATGATTTTTAGCTATTTCTCTAGCTTCTTCAATAGTATTTATTTCTCTAAAATCTACATTAGCATATTTTTTAACTGCGTCTACCATAGATATTTTTTCAAAAGGTTTAGAAAGGTCTAATTCTGTACCTTGGTAAGTTATTTGTAAAGTACCTAATACATCTTGTGTAACTGTTTTAATTAAACCTTCTGTTAAATCCATCATATCATTATAATCTGCATATGCTTGATAAAGTTCCATTAAAGTAAATTCTGGGTTATGTTTAATACTCATACCTTCATTTCTAAATACACGCCCTATTTCATATACATTTTCAAAACCACCAACTATAAGACGTTTTAAAGGTAATTCTAAAGCTATACGCATATATAAATCTAAATCTAATGTATTATGGTGTGTAACAAATGGTCTAGCGTGAGCACCACCATAAATGCTTTGTAATATAGGTGTTTCAACTTCTAAAAAGTTTCTATTATCAAGATAATTTCTCATACTTTTAATAATTTGAGAACGTTTAAAAAATGCATCTTTAACTTCTGGATTTACAATTAAATCTACATAACGTTGACGGTATCTAAGGTCTTGGTCTTTAAGTCCGTGGAATTTTTCAGGTAAAATTTGTAAACTTTTTGAAAGTAATGTAACACTATGTGCTTTTATAGAAATTTCTTCTTTTTGAGTTTTAAATACCATACCTTTTATAGCTACAATATCACCTATATCAAATTTTTTAAATTCGGCATAGTCATCTTCACCTATTTCATTTTTATTTACATAGCTTTGAATTCTTCCATCTCTATCTTGAATATCACAAAAAGAGGCTTTACCCATAACACGCTTACTCATTATACGTCCTGCTACTGCAACTTCTTTTTGGTCAAATTGTTCAAAGTTGTCTTTGATTTCTTTACTGTGGTGTGTAACTTCTGCTTTTGTTATTTCAAAAGGGTCTTTACCTTTTTCTCTAAGTTCATTTAATTTGTCGTGTCTTATTTGTAAAAGTTCATTTAATTGTTGTGGATTTTCTATTTGATTTTCATTTGTATTTTCCATATAAAACTCTCCTAGTGTATTTCTAATATTTTTAAACTAATAGTACCATCTGGTGTATCAACTTCAATAGTATCACCAACTTTATGACCTATAATAGCAGCACCAATAGGTGATTCATTAGATATTTTACCATTAAATGGGTCAGCTTCAGCAGAACCTACAAGAGTATATTCAATTTCTTCTTCAAACTCTGCATCAAAGATTTTAATTGTATTACCTATACTTACTGTGTCTGTAACATTGCCAGAGTCTATAACTTCGGCGTTTCTCAACATATTTTCTATTGTTACAATTCTTGCTTCAATTTCTGCTTGTTCTTCTTTAGCTGCATCATATTCGGCATTTTCTGAAAGGTCACCTTGACCTCTAGCTTCTTTTATTTTAGCTGCAACATCTTTTCTACGAACAACTTTTAATTCTTGTAATTCTTGTTCCAAATTTTCAAGACCTTCGTGAGTTAAAATTATTTTCTTTCCTTCATTCATTTAACGACACTCCTTAATAAATTTATATAAAAATGTGATTAATCTAGTATATCCTTAAAATTATAAAACAACTAAAAAATATTGTCAAGAATTTTAAGACAAAATATACTTAATTTAATATATTTATATAGACTTGTATAAAATACTATGTTAAAATAATATAGATTATTATAAAATTTTTTAGAGGTGATATTATTGTCAGATAAAAATTGTGAATTAATAGCTAAATCTATTGGTGGACAAGCAGTTATAGAAGGTGTTATGATGCGTGGCAAGTCTATATATTGTATGGCTGTTAGAAATATTAATACAAAAGAAATTGCTGTTGAGAAAAATCCTGTTAAATCTTTAGCTAATAGAGCTAAATTATTAAAATTACCATTTATAAGAGGTATAGCAAGTTTTGTAGATAGTTTAGTTTTAGGTATGAAAATAATAATGAGGTCTGCTACATTATCTGGTTTAGATGAAGAAACCCAAGAGCAGAAAAAAAGTAAGCTAGATATATGGCTTGAAAATAAATTTGGTGAAAAATTAACTGACTATATTATTTATTTTAGTGTTTTTATTTCTATTATATTATCTATTGGGATATTTATGGTTTTACCAGTTTGGATAAGTAGTTTTATTACTAAATTTTTTAATGTTAGTCTTTGGGGCATAGGTGTTGTAGAAGGTTTAGTTAGAATTTTAATATTTTTAGCTTATATTTTATTAATTTCTAAAATGAAAGATGTACAACGTCTTTTTAAATATCATGGTGCAGAACATAAAACTATAAATTGTTTTGAAAGTGGTGATGAACTTACAATTGAAAATGTAAGAAAACATACAAGACTTCATAAAAGATGTGGAACAAGTTTTTTAATAATTGTTATGATTGTTAGTATGGTTGTATTTATGTTTTTAAGAACAGATAATGTTACACTTAGAGTTTTATCAAGAATTATTTTAGTACCACTTATTGCTGGTATAAGTTATGAAATAATTAAACTTGCTGGTAGATGTGATAATATTTTTGTTAAAATAATTAGTGCTCCTGGTATGGCTTTACAAAAGGTAACAACAAAAGAACCTGAAGATGAAATGATAGAGACTGCTATTTTATCTTTAAAAGGTGTATTAGAAGAAGAAGGAACAGAATAATGAGTAAAAATATAAAAGATATATTTATACAATATAAAAAAATATTAAAAGAAAACAATTTTGATACTTATTCTTTAGATGTTGAAGTTTTATTGATGAATATTTTAAATTTTTCTAAAACACAACTTTATTTAAATACAGATTATGTTTTAACAAATGAACAATTTGAAAAATTTATAAAATATTTTAATAGAAGATTGAAAAATAAACCTATTGCATATATACTTGGTAAGTGTGAATTTATGGGAATGGATTTTTTCTTAAATAATGATACTCTTATACCTAGACCAGATACTGAAATTTTAGTTGAAAAAGCAATAGAAGTTATAAAAGAAAAAAATTTTAAAAATATACTTGATATAGGAACAGGTAGTGGTGCAATAGCTATATCTTTAGCTAAATATTGTAATGTTAATGTTGATGCAATAGATATTAATAATAATGCTTTACAAATGGCTAAACGAAATGCAAAATTAAATAATGTAAGTGTTAATTTTATACAAAGTAATATTTTTGAAAATATTAATAATAAATATGATGTTATAGTTTCTAATCCACCTTATATAAAAACAGATGTTATACAAACTTTAGAAACTAATGTAAAAGATTATGAACCTATATTAGCCCTTGATGGTGGAGAAAGTGGACTTATATTTTATGAAGAAATAACTAATAATGCTTATAAATATCTTAATGTTGATGGATATTTAATGTTTGAAATAGGACACGACCAAGCAGAAGAAGTAAAAAATATTATGAAAAATAATAATTTTTACAATATAAAAGTATTAAAAGATTTAGCAGGTCTTGACAGAGTTATATTTGGGAAAATAAAATTAAATTAATAGAATTTTTAGGAGGTAAAAGAATGTTTGATAAACTAATAGATTTAGAAAAAAGATATATTGAACTTTCAGATAAAATAAATGACCCAGAAATTATAAGCAATAATGAAGAATGGCGTAAACTTATGAAAGAACATAGCGACATTAGTCCAATTGTTAATAAATATAAAGAATATGAACAAACAAAACAAGCAATAGAAGATGCAAAAGAAATGCTTAATGAAAGTGATGAAGAAATGCGTCAACTTGCAAAAGAAGAACTTAATGAAAACACAGAAAAACTTGAACAAATAAAAGAAGAATTAAAAATTCTTTTAATACCTAAAGACCCTAATGATGACAAAAATGTTATTGTTGAAATAAGAGGAGGAGCTGGTGGAGATGAGGCTAATATCTTTGCTGGTGATTTATATAGAATGTATAGCCGTTATGCTGAAAGAAGAAGATGGAAAACTGAAATAATGAGTTCTACACCTAGTGATATGGGTGGTTTTAAAGAAATATCTTTTATGATTATGGGTCAAGGTGCATATTCAAGACTTAAATATGAAAGTGGAGTTCATAGAGTACAAAGAGTACCAGATACAGAATCAAGTGGTAGAATACATACTTCTACTGTTACAGTAGCAGTTTTACCAGAAGTTGAAGATATTGATTTTAAACTTGACTTAAATGATGTACGTATAGATGTATTTAGAGCATCTGGTAATGGTGGACAATGTGTTAATACCACTGACTCTGCTGTTCGTGCAACGCATATACCAACAGGTATAGTTGTATCTTGTCAAGATGAAAAAAGTCAGTTAAAGAATAAAGAAAAAGCTTTAAAAGTTTTAGCTAGTAGACTTTATGATATGGAGCTTGAAAAACAACACGCAGAATTATCAGCTGAAAGAAAAAGCCAAGTAGGGCGTGGTAATAGAAATGAAAGAATAAGAACTTATAACTTTCCACAAGGGCGTGTTACAGACCATAGAGTAGGACTTACATTACACCGTTTAGATGCTATTATAGATGGTGATTTAGATGAAATAATGGACACACTTATTACTACTGAACAAGCCGAAAAATTAAAAGAAGGTACAGAATAATAATTTTGTAAAAAAGTACTTGCAATATTTAAAATGTTGTGATATAATCACATAGGAAAAATATAACACACATAAGCTATTTAGTTTAAGGGGTGCTTTAAAAGTCTTAAACAAGGCTTATGGAGGATTAACCATAGGAGGAAATAAAATGGGCGTAATTTCAATGAAACAATTATTAGAAGCAGGGGTACACTTTGGTCACCAAACTAGACGTTGGAACCCTAAAATGGCAGAATATATTTTTGCTGAAAGAAATGGTATTTATATCATTGACCTTCAAAAAACTGTTAAAAAAGTAGAAGATGCTTATCAAGCAGTTTTTGATATAGCTAAAGAAGGTGGAGAAGTTTTATTCGTTGGTACTAAAAAACAAGCTCAAGATTCTATTAAAGAAGAAGCTATTAGATGTGGTATGTACTATGTAAACGAAAGATGGTTAGGTGGTATGCTCACTAACTTTGAAACTATCAAAACTAGAGTTCAAAGATTAAAAGATCTTGAAGCTATGATTGAAGACGGTACAATGGATTTATTACCTAAAAAAGAAGTTGCTAAACTTATGCACGAAAAAGAAAAACTTGATAAAAACATTGGTGGTATTAAAGAAATGAAAAAAATACCAGAAGTTATTTTTATCGTTGACCCTCGTAAAGAAAGAATAGCTGTTCAAGAAGCTCACAACTTAAACATTACTACTGTAGGTATCGTTGACACTAACTGTGACCCAGAAGAAATCGACCATGTTATACCTGGTAATGATGATGCTATTAGAGCAATTAAACTTATTGCTGGTAGAATAGCAGATGCTGTTATCGAAGCTAGACAAGGTGAAATTATGACAGAAGCAACAGAATAAGTTGCAGAATAATTAAAATTAAATAAAAATTCCTTATAAAATAAAAAATTAATTTTTATATAAATACTCATTATGCCTAAGCCCTCTTGGGCTAGGCTTTTTTAAAGCAAATATATAGATTTATGGAGGTAATTAAAATGGCTGTTACTGCTGCTATGATTAAAGAACTTAGAGAAATAACTGGTGCTGGTATGAGCACTTGTAAAGAAGCATTAGTTGAAACTAATGGTGATATTGAAAAAGCAATTGAAGTATTAAGAGAAAAAGGTCTTGCTACTGCTGCTAAAAAAGCAGGACGTATTGCTGCTGAAGGTGTTAGTTTTGCACACATTACAGATGATAACAAAGTTGGTGTTTTATTAGAAGTAAATAGTGAAACTGACTTCGTTGCTAAAAATGAAGTTTTCCAAAACTTTGTTAAAGCTGTTGCTAAACAAATCGTAACTTCAGATGCTACTACTGTTGAAGCATTATTAGAAGAAAAATGGAATGAAGACAACAACGAAACAGTATCTTCTATTTTAACTCAAAATATTGCTACAATAGGTGAAAACCTTACTATTAGACGTTTTGAAAAAGTTGTAAATAATGGAAATAGTTTCTTAGTATCTTATATTCACGCTGGTGGTAAAGTTGCTGTTTTAGTTGAATTTGAAACAGATTCTAATGATGAAAGATTAGTTGAAGCTGGTAAAAATGTTGCTATGCAAATTGCAGCTATGAACCCAGAATTTTTAAATAAAGAAGCAGTACCTGCTGATTTTATTGAAAAAGAAACAAGAATTTTAGCAGAACAAGTTAAAAATGACCCTAAATTTGCTGATAAACCAGAAAAAGTTATTGAAAACACTATTAAAGGTAGACTTGACAAAACTTTAAAAGAAAAATGTCTTCTTGAACAAGAATATGTTAAAGCAGAAGAAAAAGAAACAGTTGCTAAATATGTAGAAAAAGTTGCTAAAGAAATTGGTGCTTCAGTTACTGTTAAAAGTTTTGTTCGTTATGAAACTGGTGATGGTATCGAGAAAAAAGAAGAAAACTTTGCAGAAGAAGTTAGCAAAGCTATGCAAGGTTAATATATACACTTAAAAAAATTCCTTAGCCTTTTGTTAAGGAATTTTTTTAAAAATAATATACATTTATGAAAGGTAAAACATATGTATAAAAGAGTTATACTAAAACTTAGTGGAGAAGCATTAGCAGGAGATACAGATAAAGCATTTGATAATGAAACCATAAATGGATTTATTTTACAAATTAAAGAAATTATACAAAAAGGTCTTGAAGTTTGTGTTGTTGTTGGTGGTGGTAATTTTTGGCGTGGTAGAAGTGCTAACGAATCTATGGACAGAACAAAAGCAGACCAAATAGGTATGATGGCTACAATTATGAATGCTATATATTTATCGGATAGTTTTAAACAAAATGATATAGAATCAGTTGTTATGACACCTTTTCCAGTAGGTGCTATGACAGAACAATTTAATAAAGAAACAGCTTTAAAACATTTAGAAAATAAAAAAGTTTTAATATTTGCAGGTGGTATAGGACACCCATTTTTCTCAACAGATACAGTAACAGCACTTAGGGCTTGTGAGCTTGAGGCAGATGTAATACTTTTTGCAAAAAGTATAGATGGTGTTTATGACAAAGACCCTGCTAAATACAGTGATGCTAAAAAATTTGAGGAAATACCTTGTAAAGATATAGTAGAAAAGAATTTACAAGTTATAGATATAGCAGCAGCTAACTTGTGCTATGAACATAAAATACCTGTTATTATTTTTGGATTATTAGAGGAAGATAGCATAGTTAGAGCTAGTATAGGTGAAAAAATAGGTACTATTGTAACAATTTAATTTTTTGGAGGAATAAATTTATGTCTGATATAAAAGTTTTTGAAGAAAAAATGCAAAAATCAGTTTCTAGTCTTGAAAGTGAATTAAGTACTATTAGAGCAGGTAGAGCTAATCCACATGTTTTAGATAGAATAAAAGTAGAAGCTTATGGTATGGAAATGCCTATAAATCAAGTTGGTAATATATCTACACCAGAGGCTAGACTTATCCAAATATCACCTTATGATATTTCTACATTAAAAGATATAGAAAAAGCTATTAATGCTTCAGATTTAGGTATTAACCCTTCTAATGATGGTAAAGTTATTCGTCTTGTTTTCCCAGAACTTACAGAGGAAAGAAGAAAAGAATTAACTAAAGATGTTAAAAAAAGAGGAGAAGACTCTAAAGTAGCTATAAGAAACATTAGAAGGGATGCTATTGATGCATTTAAAAAAATGCAAAAAAATAGTGAAATTACAGAAGATGAACTTAAATCTTTAGAAGATAAAGTACAAAAATTAACAGATAAATATGTAGGAGAAATAGATAAAGCTGTTGAACTTAAAAATAAAGACATTATGTCTATATAATTAAAAAGGGTTAGTTTTAAACTAGCCCTTTTATACTATTACTAAAGGTTGTCTATATTCTTCATTATTATTTTTATTTTGAAATAAATAATATATATCAGTAGATTTAATTTCTTTATTTAAATAATAAATACCTTTATTATCTAGTTGTTTTTTAGCATTTTTTAAATTAGTTATTATAGGTACTTTAGCATTTTCAGTTAAATCTTTTAAAAGATATGAACTTTCTTTTTTAAAACCTAATACTCTTATATATGGATTTAAATTTTCTTTTAAATATTGTTGGTCATTTTTTGTTATATTTAAAATAATATGTAAAATAGCTCGTTGCAATTTGGTATAAGTATACCTTTTAGATTTTATATTTTCTATTAAGTTAGTTATAGACATACTATTGACGTTTTCTAATATTTTATTTTCAATACCTTCTGTTATATCAGCAATATTTTTAATATTTTCAATATTAGATGTTTTTAAAATATATTTTAATATATTAGTATAATCATCTAATGTTGGAGTATTAAAAGGGGACATATCTTCTATTAAATCAAAACAATTTTTAGGTACAACTTTTTTAACATTATTATATTCACTATTAAAAAAAGCATATCTTATAGCAGTTGCAGAAGCTATATTTCCATTTATTTTATTAGAATGAAAATTAGCTTTTTCCCTTTTTATAGTTTTAGGTATAATTTTACTATTTAATTTATTAATAGCTTTTAAGTATTCAATAGATAAAATATTATTAGGTTCATTTAAAAAGTCTATATTTTTATTTAAAGTTTTTTCTAGTGCATTTATTCTAGCTTTAGGGAAAGATAACCCTTCATTTAAAAAATGAGTTAAATTTTGTTTAAATTCTAATGGTTCATTAGATAAAATATTAGCTACTTCTAAAAAGTTATCTATATTACCATTTTCACTTCCAAAACAAATATTAGTTACAATACCTGTTTTATCTAAAATATCAACAGCACCAAGAGCAAAAAGTTCAGCAGAAGCAGTAGCAAAAGTTAAAGGTAATTCTAAAACAATATCAGCACCATTTAAAAGAGCCATTTTAGTTCTTAAATATTTGTCAAATAAAGTAGGTTCACCACGTTGAGAAAAGTTTCCACTCATAACTACTATACAATAGTTACTGTTTGTTTCTTTTTTAGATTTTTCAATATGTAATTTATGTCCATTATGAAATGGATTATATTCAGTTATAATTCCTAACATTATAGGGTATTCCTTTCTAAGTTTATTATAATTTATTATACCATAAAAAACATATAAAAATAAATAAAAAGGGTTATAAAATATACCAAATTACTAAACAATAAAAAAAGCAATAATTTAAATTATAAATTGTTTTATAAAAATTTAATATAAAATAGTGAAAATATACAAAATACACTATATATAAGGTTAAATATTGAAAAAAACTCCTATATATGCTACTATATTAATTGTCTTATTAATAGATTATACTTGTAAAGTATTTAAAAAAGTGTTACAATTACGAAAGGAATATTTTATTTATGGAAATAAACATAAAAAAAAGAAATGGAACTTTTGAAAAATTAAGTGTTGAAAAAACAAAAAAAGTTGTTGCTTTTGCTTGTGAAAATATAGAGGGTTGTTGTCCTGAAGAATTAGAATTAGATGCAAAACTACAATTTAGAGATGGTATGACAACAAAAGAAATACAAAAAACACTTATACAAACAGCTATTGAGAAAGTTATATATACAGAAGATGATGGATATGGAAATTTAGTAAAAAAAATAAATATAAATTGGCAATATGTAGCCTCTAGATTATTAATATATGATTTATATAAAGAGGCAGCAATAAATAGAAAGTATAATCATTTTGGATATGGTAATTTTTTAGAATTAGTAAAAATGTTAGTTTCTAAAAATTTATATGGTAGTTATATATTAGATAACTATACAGAAAATGAAATAATAGAATTAGGTAATTATATAAAAAGTGATAGGGATAATTTATTTAATTATGATGGATTAAATTTATTATCTAAAAGATATTTAGTAAAAGGGTTAAATGGTGAAGTATTAGAATTACCACAAGAAAGATTTTTAATTATAGCAATGCATATAGCAATACCAGAAAAAGATAAAAAAATAGAATATGCTAAAAAGTTTTATGATATTATGAGTATGCTTAAAATGACTGTTGCAACACCAACATTAGCAAATGCAGGTACTCCATTTTATCAACTTAGTAGTTGCTTTATATCAACAGTAGGGGATAATCTTTGGTCTATATATGATGTAAATCAAAAGTTTGCACAAGTTTCTAAACATGGTGGAGCTTTAGGTATATATATAGGAAAAGTTCGTGCTTTAAATAGTGATATAAGAGGAAATAAAAATTCTTCTGGTGGTGTTATACCTTGGATAAGATTATATAATGATACAGCAATAGCAGTAGACCAACTAGGAAGAAGAAAAGGAAGTGCATCTATAACATTAGATGTATGGCATAAAGATTTATATGACTTTTTAGATTTAAAAACAAATAATGGTGATGATAGAAGAAAAGCACACGATATATTTCCAGCACTTAGTATTCCAAACTTATTTATGGAAAGATTAGAAAAAAGGGAAAATTGGTCTTTATTTGACCCTTATCAAGTACATAGAGAAATGGGATATTATTTAGAAGATTATTTTGATAATGAAGATAATGGAGAATTTACAAAAAGATATATAGAGTGTGAAAATAATCCTAACATAGATAAAATAGTTACACCTTGTCTTGATATAATGAAGAAAATATTAAAAAGTGCAGTAGAAACAGGAACACCTTTCATATTTTTTAGGGATACAACAAATAGAGCTAACCCAAATAAACATAAGGGAATAATATATGCATCTAACCTTTGTCACGAAATAGCACAAAATACAAGTGAAAGTGAATTAGTAGAAGAAACACAAGAAAATAATATAGTTACAACAAAAATAAAAGCAGGTGATATGGTTACTTGCAATTTAAACTCTGTAAATCTTGGTAAAGTTTCAAAAGAAGAACTCAAAGATTGTATACCACTTCAAATAAGAATGTTAGACAATGTAATTACATTAAATCAATTACCAGTATTAGATGCAAAAGTTACAAGTGATAAATATAGAGCAATTGGTTTAGGTACTAGTGGTTATCACCATTATTTAGTTAATAATAAAATAAATTGGGAAAGTGAAGAACATTTACAAGAAGCAGATACTTTATATGAAGAATTAGCTTATAATGCAATAAAGGCATCTATGGAACTTGCAAAAGAAAAAGGAGCATATGAAGCTTTTGAAGGTTCAGAGTGGCAGACTGGAGAGTATTTTGAAAAAAGAAATTATAATTCTGAAAGATGGTTAAAATTAAAAGAAGATGTAAAAAAATATGGAATAAGAAATGGTTATATAATGGCAGTTGCTCCAACAGGTAGTACATCTAACATAGCAAATACAACAGCAGGTATAGACCCTATATTTAAAAAGTTTTTTGTAGAAGAAAAGAAAGGTATATATGTACCTAAAACAGCACCAAATTTAAATGATGAAAATTTTTGGTTATATAAAGAGGCACATTATATAAAACAAGACTGGAGTATAAAAGCTTGTGCAATTAGGCAAAGACATATTGACCAAGCACAATCTTTTAACTTATATATAACACCAGAACTAAATGCAAAAGATATATTTGATATGTATATTAATTGTTGGAAAATGGGTATAAAAACAATTTATTATATAAGAAATCAATCTTTAGAAATGGATGAATGTACAAGTTGTTCTAGCTAATGGAGGTAATTTATGATAAAAAAGAAAATATTTAATGCTGAAGGAGAAAGAGGAACATCTTCTATAATAAATGGTAATACTACAAATCTTAGAGAGTGGAACAGAATAAAATATGACTGGGCTACTAATATGTATAGGATAATGCTCAATAACTTTTGGATACCAGAAGAAATAGCATTAAATGAAGATGTAAAACAGTTTCCATATCTTACAGATGGAGAAAGAAATGCTTTTGATAAAATAATATCATTTTTAAATTTTTTAGACTCTATACAAAGTGAAAACTTACCTAATTTATCAAGATATATAACAGCATCAGAAGTTTCATCACTTTTAAATATACAAGCTTTTCAAGAAGAAATACACGCACAAAGTTATTCTTATATATTAGATACAGTTACAAATCCTATAACTAGGGATAAAATTTATGATATGTGGAGAGAAGATGAACACCTTTTAAATAGAAATAAATTTATAGCTAGCATATATGAAAATTTTAATCAAAATTCTACACAAGAAAACTTTATAAAGGCTATTATGGCAAACTATATACTAGAGGGAATATATTTTTATTCAGGATTTAGTTTTTTCTATACATTAGCAAGACAAGGGAAAATGACAGCAACAAGTACAATTTTTAAATATATAAATAGAGATGAAATAACACACCTTGTTTTATTTCAAAATATAATAAAAGAAATAAAAACAGAAAATCCAGATATTTTTACAAAAGAATTAGAAGAAGAATTGAGAAATATGATGAAAATAGGTGTTGAAAACGAAATAGCTTGGGGGCAGTATGTAACAAATAATGAAATATTAGGTTTAAATAATGATTTAATAGATAGATATATAAAATATTTATCTAATTTAAGATTAAAGGCAATAGGACTAGAGCCTTTATATGAAAATATAACACAAAATCCTATGGCTTGGATAGAAAGTTTTTCAAAAATAAACAATACAAAAACAGATTTTTTTGAAGCTAAAGTTATAAATTATACAAAAGCAGCAGTATTTGACTTTGACAGTTTAGAATAATAGATATTGTAAAAAAAATTTTTTTTAACATAAAAATATTAAATATGACAAAATATGTTAAAAATAACGAAAAATATATACAAATAGTATATAAAAAATAACATATTTATTAATAAAAGTTAAATCAAAATTTAATATTTAAAAAATATATACAAAAAAATACTAAAAGAATAAAATCTTAAAGTATTACAACTTGGAGTATATGTAAAAATTATGAAAAATTATATATAATTACTTTTGGAGGTGTGCTTTATGAACAAAGGTAATTTTAAATTAAATATTAATTTTGATGGAGGTCTTTTAAAAGTAGAGTATAATCTTATAGAAAGTAAAATTGAAGATAACATTTTATATGGATTTAAAGTAAAATCAACAGATGTAGAAAAAAATATAATTACAAAAAGAGAGTTTTTAGATTTTACAAAAGATTTAAATTATGCTGAACAAATATTTGAAATTTTAATACAAAATATTGTTTTACCATTAAATCTTGTTAATGTATTAGATGATTTAATTGCATAATAGAATTAATTTAATAAAGATAAGTATAAATTATTAATATTTGTACTTATCTTTATTTTTTTTGCATATTTTATATAAATATGTATGGAGGTATAATATGGACAATATAAATTTAATTTTGAATGCATTAAAAAATAATAAGCAAAACAATATACAAGAAGAAAAAAAAGGAAGTTTATTAAAAGTAAATTCTTTAAATAGTAATAACATTAAAACTATATTACCACTTATAACAGAAGATAGTGAAAATATGTATAAAATGTTAAGTTATTTAGAAGTAAATCAATTAGTAAATAATTATAAAGCAACATATCAAACTATAGAAAAAGATAAAATATTAGATTTAAAAAAAGAAGCTGTTACATATATAAGAAGAAATTTAAATGAAGATAACAAATATATGGCAGATTTAATTATAAAAGTTTTAGAAATAAAAGAAATAATGAATAGAAATTATAAAAGAGGTGTAAATAATGGACTATAACAAACTTTTTCAACAAGATGCTTTTAAGGCTATAAATCCACATATATTAGAAAGATTTAAAGTATTAATAAAAAATATAAAAGGAAAAGATAATAACCAAATAATAATGGAAATAATGAATTTTTATAACAATATACCAAAAGATATAAAACTGTCAAAAGAAGAAAGTAATGCACTTATACAAGTAATTGTTTTAAATATGCCAGAAGAAGAAAGAGAAAAATTTATAAAAATGTTAGATTTAATAAGTAATTTTATTTAAAAATTAACTAAAAAAAAGTAAAAAAAAGCTAAATTTAGAGTAAATAACAATTAAATACTAAATAAAAATAAAAAATATATATATATTTACTATAAGTTATTAAATTAAATTGAAGTAAAATTAAATAAAAAATATATATTAAATATATGATATTTTTGTGAAATAGTTTTATATTTAATTCTTTACAAATAAAGATAATTGGTATATTATAATAACTAAGATAAATAAATTTTATTTATGTTAATTAAAATTTTTTAATTATAAATCTTAGTATAAGGAAGAGGTGCATAGTATAATGTACAATATTAAAAATTTAAATACTGAATTATTAGAACCACTTAAAATTTTAGCTAATAACTATAATTTTAAACTAGATGAAACAGGAAGAACTATTACTGCTACACAGACAGATAAAAATATTTTAAAAATTACAGCAAATGAAAATAATATTGACATAACATACAAAGAAAAACCAGCATTTTTTAGAGCAATGATGATTGTAGATAAAAATGCAAAAAAAGGTAAACTATCATTTGAGTTAACAACAGATGTTTGGTTTGATTTTAATGGTTTAATGATAGATTGTTCAAGAAATGGTGTTGTAAATGTTTCTTATGCTAAGAAAATGATAGAACAGTTAGCTATGATAGGACAAAATGTTTTTATGCTTTACATAGAAGATACATATAAATTACCAAATGAAGAATATTTCGGATATTTAAGAGGAGCTTATACACAAGAAGAGCTTAAGGAAATAGACGATTATGCATATATGTTTGGTGTAGAATTAATACCTTGTATACAAACTTTAGCACACTTAAATCAATTTTTTATGTGGGAACATATAGCAGGTAAATATCTTGATATAGATGATATTTTAAATGTATCTAGTGATGCTGTTAAAAACTTATTAGATAATATGATAAGTTATTTATCTAAAACGGTTAGAAGTAGAAGAATACATATAGGTATGGATGAAGCATATAATCTTGGTAGAGGTACTTATGCAGATAAAAATGGATTAAAACCTAAAACAGAAATAATGAGAGAACATTTACAAAATATGGTTACTATATGTGAAAAACACAATGTTAAACCTATTATTTGGGATGATATGTTCTTTAGTCATTATTCTAAAACAGAAAGTGATAATTATAAAATACCAGATGGTATTGATTTAATGTATTGGGATTATTACAATAATACAATAGAACATTATGAAGCAAACTTTGAAAAAAGAGGTAAAATAACAGATAAACCTATAATGTTTGCAGCTGGTTCTTGGAGATGGATAGGCTATGTTTCACATCATGGTAAAACATTAGCAGCTACTAATGCATCAGCAACAGCTTGTAAAAATAAAGGTGTTAGACAAGTTATGACAACAGCTTGGGCTGATGATGGTTGTGAAGCTCCAGTTACAACTGTTATGTTTGGTTCAGCATTACTTGGTGAACATCAATATAATAAAGAAATAGATTTAGAAGAATTTAAAGAAAATTTATTGTATATAACAGGTATGGACTATGAAAACTTTATGAAACCACAAGAATTTGACATATTCCCTAGTATTGAAAATAAGGCAGGTACAATAACACCTTCTAAATATACTTTATATGAAGATCCATTATGTAGTAAATTTATAAATCATACAGAAGTTGTTACAGATGATTTAACAACTATTTATAAAGAATTATCTAATTATTTTTATGACAAAGCTAAAAATGATACAGATGAAGCTTTAAAAGCTACAAATGAATTTTATGGTGTATTTGGTGAAGTAGCTAGTCTTAAGTGGAATTTAGGTTTAAATATATATAAAGCTTATAAAAATAATGATAAAGATACTTTAAAAAATATAATTACTAATCAAATTGAACCATTAATACCACTTATAGAAAAATTAAAATATGCTAGAATGAAAGAATGGTATTTAACTAATAAAAGTTATGGATTTGAAGTTTTAGACCATAGATTTGGTGGTATTATAAGCCGTCTTAATACAACAAAATTTGTACTTGAAGATTATTTAAATGGTAATTTAGATAAAATAGAAGAGTTAGAAGAAGGAAGATTGCCAGCTGTTCATCATAGAGAAGAAGGAATGGGCGAAGTGTTACACTACAATAGAGCATTAAGATGTATGACTGCTAGTAGAATGACTTGGTAATCGATAAAAAACAGTAAAATTAAATAGCCACTTCCCTAAATGTGAGGTGGCTAAATTAATAATAAATAAAATTTAAATATAGAGGAGAATTTTTATAATGAAAACAGTAATAGGATATGTAGGTACAAAAGATTTTAATTTATTAAAAGAAAAAGATGTAAAAGCACTTAGTATTATTAATATTGCTTTTGGACATGTTAAAGATGGTGATGTAGTTTGGGATGCACAAGAAGCACCTAAATATATGAAATGGGCAAAAGAAATTAATCCAGAGCTTAAAATATGTTTATCAATAGGTGGCTGGAGTGCTGGAGGATTTTCAACAGCAGCATCTACAAAAGAAGGTAGAGAAAGATTTGCTAAAACAGCAGTAGAAATACTTAAAGAATATGATTTAGATGGTATTGATATTGACTGGGAATACCCTTGTATTAGTATAGCTGGTATTGATGCATCACCAGATGATAAATATAACTTTACATTATTATTAGAAGCATTAAGAACAGAACTTGATAAAGTAGAAAATAAAAAATGTTTACTTATGGTAGCTACTGGTGGTGATGAATATTTCTTAAGATGTACAGAAATGGACAAAGCATCTAAATATTTAGATATAGTACAAATTATGACATATGATTTAAGAGGTGGTTTCTCTATTCAAACAGGACACCATACAAATCTTTATACAAGTCCAACAGATTTAAATTCAGTTAGTGCACATAATACTATTACTAAATTTATAGAAGTAGGTGTACCAAGAGAAAAAATAGTTATGGGTGTTGCTTTTTACTCTAGAATGTGGACAGGTGTACCAAATGTAGATAATGGACATATGCAAATGGCAGGTTCAACTGGTGGATATGGTCCAGGATATGGAAAATTAGTAGAAGAATATATCAATAAAAATGGTTATACTAGATATTGGGACGACTATGCAAAAGCACCATATTTATTTAATGGAGATACATTTATAAGTTATGATGATGAACAATCTATTAAAGCAAAAGCAGACTATGTTAAAGAAAATGGTCTTTGTGGTCTTATGTATTGGGAATATTGCTTAGATGATACATTTACATTAACAACTTATTTAAGAGAAGTTTTAAGCTAATATAAGGAGAAATTTATGAATTTTTATTTAGAAAATTTTGAAAAACCAGAAGTTATAGTATATACTTATTATGAAAATGAAAAAAATATAAAAGAATTATTTGAAGGTAAAGAAGGTCAGTTATTTTTTATACCTTCTTTAGAAGAAAATAAACCACATACATTATATTTTGGACTTGGAGATAAAGAAAAAATTACAAATAATTCTTTGAGAAATAATTGTGCAAAATTATTAAAAAAATTTGATGAACTTAATTTTGAAAATATACTTATTGAAAAAATAGATTTTTCAAAATTAGAAGAACAAGTATTTTTAAAAGCTATGTTAGAAGGTTTATTGCTTACAGATTATGAGTTTAAAAAGTATAAATCAGATAAAAAAGAAGATAAAAAAGTAAAAAATGTATATATAAATGGTTTTAATATAAATAATAAAAATGACATTTTAAATGAAGTATCAAATATTGCTAGTGCTATTAATAATGCTAGAGATATGATAGCAGAACCTACTAACAATTTATATCCAGAAGAATTAGCTAAAAGAGCAGTTGAAATAGCAAATGAAAGTGGATTTAAAATTGAAGTATTAGAAGAAGAACAAATTAAAGAGCTTGGAATGAATGCATTTTTAATGGTTGGACAAGGCACTAATCATAAACCACGCCTTATAGTTATGGAATATAACAATGGTGGTGATATTGATTTTATAGGGCTTGTAGGTAAAGGGCTTACTTGTGATACAGGTGGTTATTCTATAAAAAGTCACGAAGGACTTAAATATATGAAAGCAGATATGAGTGGAGCAGCTTATGTAATAGCTATAATGAGTAGTTTAGCTAAAAACAAATGTAAAGTAAATGTTAAAGCAGTAGTAGCTACTTGTGAAAATGTTATAGATGGAAATAGTTATAAACCAGGTGATATTATAACATCTATGAAAGGTAAAACTATTGAAGTTTTAAATACAGATGCAGAGGGTAGACTTACTTTAGCAGATGCACTTCACTATATTATAGATAAACAAAAAGTATCAAAAGTAATTGATATGGCAACATTAACAGGACTTGCAGGTTCAACATTTGGAAGTTTATTTACTCCTATTTTCTCTAATAATGAAGAATTTTATGAAAAATTTATGGAAACAGCTAAAGAAACAGGGGAAGATTTTTGGAGAATGCCTTTAGATGAAAGATATCGTTCATATATAGATAGTGATATAGCAGATATGAAAAATACAGCATCAGCAGGTACTATAACTGCTAGTATGTTTTTAAAAGAGTTTGTAGATGATACACCTTGGATACATTTAGACATTGCAGCTACAGCAAGCCAATGGCCAGTAGTATATGAATATTCTTCAAAAGGTGCATCAGGTGTTACAGTTAGAACAATTTATGAATTAATTAATAAAGGAGTGTAGTTATTATGACACAAGTACCAGAATGGTTTACAAATGCAAAATTAGGTATATTTATTCACTTTGGAATTTATGCAGTAGGTGATGTTTCAGAAAGTTGGTCTTTCTATCATAATACAATTTCTCATGAAGATTATATGAAGCAAATAGAAGGCTTTACTTGTGAAAATTTTGATGCAGATAAATGGGCAGATTCAATAAAAAAATCTGGTGCAAAATATTCTGTTTTTACAACAAAACATCATGATGGTGTAGCACTTTTTGACACAAAATATAGTGATTTAAGTACAGTTAAAAAATCACCATATAAAAATGATATTGTTAAAGAGTTTACAGATGCTATAAGAAAAAGAGATATAAGAGTAGGTATGTACTATTCTTTAATAGATTGGTCTCACCCAGACTATGCTACTGTTTATGAAAATGGAGTAGTTCCAGAAGATTTATCAACAGTTAATAAATATACAAGTCCAACAGATGGTAAACAAGATGAAGAAGCTTGGGCAAGATTTATGGAATTTAATAAAAATCAAATGGGTGAAGTTTTAGGTAACTATGGAAAAGTAGATTTATTATGGTTTGATGGTGACTGGGAAAGAAGTGCTAAACAATGGGGCTTACCAGAACTTAAAGACTATTTAAAATCATTTAATAAAGATTTAATAATTAATTCAAGATTTAAAGAATATGGTGATTACAAAACACCAGAACAAGGTATTCCTATTACAAGACCAGAAGGAGCTTGGGAGTTTTGTACTACAATAAATCGTTCTTGGGGTTATAGACCATCTGATAATCACTATAAAACACTTAATCAAATTATAAGAATGTTCTGTGATTGTATACATATGGGTGGAAATATGCTTTTAGATATAGGACCAAAACCAGATGGTACAATAGATGAAAGACAAGAAGCAATATTACTTGGACTTGGTGAATGGATAGAACCACATAAAGAAGCTATTTTTGATACAGATGAAGGTATTATGCATAGATATTTCTTAGGTGGTAGCACAATATCTAAAGATAGACAAACATTATATTTATTTGTATATGATAAGCCTGAAGAATGTGTTTGTTTAAAAGGTTTATGTAATAAAATTAAAGATATAACAGTTATGCATTCTGGTAAAAAAGTAGGACATGTTATTCATGGTGGTGTACCTTGGTTTAATATTCCTGGTACAACTTGGATTGAATTGACACCAGAAGATTGCCACGAACATGTTACAGTTTTAAAACTTGAGCTTGAAGGCGAAGTAGAAATGTATGGTGGTAGTGGTATTGTTGTATCACATAACTAATTAAAAATAAACTTATTTTTTATTATATAAATGTTAAGTCTATTAATATATTTCTTTAATAGACTTAACAAAATATAAAAATATTTATTTACTAGGAGGAAATAAAATGGCTAATTTTAGAATACCTACACCAGATATAGATTTTAACCCACCTGTATATTATTGTAAAAGAGCAACAAAAAAATTTGAACTTGATGGGAATATAGATAAACCATTTTGGGAAGATGCAGACTTTACAGAATATTTTGTTGATATAGAAGGGGACAAGAGAGAAACTCCAAGGTTTAAAACTAGAGCAAAAATGCTTTGGGATGATGAAAATTTATATTTTGGTGCAGTTTTAGAAGGTGATGAAATTTGGGGAACATTAGAAGAAAGAGACTGTGTAATATTCCAAGATAATGATTTTGAAATATTTATTGACCCAGATTCAGATACACATCAATATTATGAATTTGAAATGAATGCTAAAAATACTGTTTGGGACTTACTTTTAACAAAACCTTATAGAGATTTTGGTGGTAAACCAGTAAATGGTTATGATATTCATGGTATGCAAACAGCAGTACATATAGATGGTGAACTTAATAACCCTAACGCACATAATAAAAAGTGGTCAGTTGAAGTAGTTATGCCATTTAAAGCATTAAAAGAAACTGATAAAGAAAGCAGAAATCCAAAAGTTGGAGAATATTATAGAGTAAACTTTTCAAGAGTACATTGGAGAGTGGATAAAGATAATGGAGAGTATAAAAAACAAATAAATCCAGAAACTAATTCACCTTATCCAGAAGATAACTGGGTATGGGCACCAACAGGGCTTATTAATATACACTATCCAGAGCTTTGGGGCTTTTTATTCTTTACTGAAAATGGTGAAAAATATGAAATACCAAATGATGAGCTTTTAAAATGGGAGCTTAGAAAATTATATTATAAACAACATGCATTATATGATACAAAAGGTTACTTTACAACAGATTTACAAGAATTATTAAATGGTGAAGAAATTAATATTGAACCTATTATTGAAGTAACAAAACATACTTTTGAAATGAGAGTATTAAGTGAAGATAAGAAAAGAGAAATATCTATACAAGCAGATGGCAGAACAGAAATATATGATTTATAGTAGGAGGGCTTTATGCTTACTTTAGTAGAACAAGAAAAAATTGAATTAAAGTTTAAAAAAGCTTGTGAATATTGTGAAACTATAAAAAATGAAATATTAGAAGTATTAAAAGATTGTAATGAAGAAGAAAGTTTTTGTTTAAAATATCTTTATGCTTATATGCCTCTTACAGATATGGCAGACTATTCTCCAGAGTTATTTTTAAAATTTGTTAGACATTCTTTAAAAGTACGTAATTTAATGCCTTGGGGAAAATCTATTAGTGATATAGACTTTTTAAACTATGTTTTACAATATAGAATAAATAATGAAAATATAGAATATTTTTGCGAAATTTTCTTTGATGAACTTTATCCAAAAATTAAAGATTTATCAATGTATGAAGCAATTATAGAAGTTAATTATTGGGCTTTTTCTAAAGCAACATATAAAGCTACAGATAATAGAACAGCATCACCTTTAACAGTAGTTAGAAATGCTTATGGTAGATGTGGTGAAGAATCTACATTTTTAGTAGCAGCACTTAGAAGTGTTTGTTTACCTTCAAGACAATGCTACGCACCTCGTTGGGCTCATTGTGATGATAATCACGCTTGGGTTGAAGTTTTAGCAGATGGAAAATGGTATTTCTTAGGGGCCTGTGAGCCAGAAATAAGACTTAATACTGGTTGGTTTAGATTACCAGCATCTAAAGCACCACTTATCCATAATAGAGTATTTTGTGATATGGTGGGAAATGAAATAATAACTAAACAAACAGATACAGTTACAGAAATAAATGTTTTACACCACTATGCTAAAACAAAAGAAATAAAAGTTAAAATAGTAGATAAAAACAATAATCCACTTAAAGATATTAATGTAGGTTTTGAAGTAGTAAATTATTGTGAATTTTTCCCAATAGCTACACTTACAACAAATGAGAATGGAGAAGTTACTTTTGTAACAGGTTTAGGAGATTTATTTGTTTTTGCATATGATGATAGTAGCTATATATACAAAAAAATAAATGTAAATGAAGTAGAAAATTTAACTTTAGTATTTGATAGTATTAAAGAAGAAACTGAAAGTTTTGAACTTGAAATGGCACCAGCAAAAGGTGGTATTGATGAAGAAGAAAAACTTACAGAAGAACAAGAAAAAGAACAATCTACAAGAAATGAAAATGCTTTAAATACTAGAAAAGCTTTTGAAGCAACTTTTTATAATGAAGAAACAGCTAAAGAATATAGTGTAAAATTTGATACTATGCAAGAAGATATAGCAAAAATAATGCCTTTAGCTAGAGGAAATTATAAAGAAATAGAAAAATTCTTAGAAGATGAATCTACAAAAGATATTTTAGAATATAAAGTATTACTTTTAAAAGCATTAAGAGAGAAAGATTTATCTGATATAATATATACTATATTAATGGAAAATATAGAACAAAGTATGCAATATAAAGATAAATATGAAAAAACTATTTTTGTAGAAAATCTTTTAAATCCTCGTGTTTGGAATGAAAATATTACTTTATATAAAAAAGAAATACCTAATATTTTAGATGAAAATACTAAAAATAGTATAATAAATAATCCGTTAGAAGTAGGTAATTTTGTAAATGAAAATATTACACAATATGGTATAAGTGAATATACAAATCTTACTACTTCACCTTTAGGAGCTTTAAAATCTAAACTTGTAAATAAAGTTTCTAAAGCTATTGTAACAGTTGCAATATTAAGAAGTTTAGGTATAGCTGCTAAAATGGATAAGGCAGATGGTAAGGTAGTTTACTATAATAATGGTGAATGGATACATATTTATAAAGAAGAACCAAAAGCAGAAGTTAAAAAAGGCACTTTAGTTCTTAAAAAAGGTGATGACACTGCTTATGAATATTATAAAAACTATACAGTAGGTAAATTAGAAAAAGGACATTATGAAACTTTAGATTTAGACAATATAAATTGGGAAAATGATAAAGTAGAATATAATGTTGAAGTTGGTAATTATCGTATTGTTTTAGCAAATAGAAGACCAGATGAAGTTAATATGGTAAAAGTTTTATTTGTTAAAGTAGAAGAAAATAAAACTTCTGAATTAGAGCTATATTTACCACAAATTAAACATACAGGTAAAGAAGTAGATATTGAAGATAGAACTATCTTTGATATAGAAGATAAAGAAACAACACTTTTAAAAGCACTTAATGGTAAAAAAGGTATAGTAGCTTGGTTAGGTGTTGGTATGGAACCAACAGAGCATCTTTTAAATGAAATAAGAGAAGCTTCAGAAAAATATAATGATGAAAATGTAAATACTATATTAATATTAAGAGATATTAAAGAAATGAATGACCCAACTTTAAATAGAACTTTAAAAGTTGTGCCAAATCTTAATATATTTATAGAAAAAGATGGTTATAATATCGATAAAATTTATAACGATTTAGATATTACAGATAAAAAGCTTCCACTTGCAATAGTATTTAATGACAATCAAAAAGTGATTTATGGTTGTGCAGGATATAATGTAGGTATTGGAGAAATGCTTTTAAAAACATTAAATAGCTAAAATAACTAGGAGGAAACACTTATGACAAAAATAATTGGTAAATCATTAAAAAATATACCTTGGCAAGAAAAACCAGAAGGTTATACAATGCCAGTATGGAGATATAATCAAAATCCTATAATTGGTAGAAGAGCTATTCCTACTTCTAATAGTATTTTTAATAGTGCAGTTGTGCCTTTTGGTGATGGTTTTGCAGGTGTATTTAGATGTGATAGTAAATCTATTAGTATGGAT
>CALWDX010000007.1 GCA_944376805.1 uncultured Clostridia bacterium | reverse complement strand
ATAAAAATTAACGTTTTGAGAATTGTGGAGCACGACGAGCTGCTTTTAAACCATATTTCTTTCTTTCCTTCATTCTTGGATCCCTTGTTAAGAAACCAGCTTTTTTAAGAGAAGGTCTTAAATCATTATCTGCTTGAATTAAAGCTCTAGAAATACCATGTCTTATGGCACCTGCTTGACCAGTAGTACCGCCACCTTTAACATTAACTAAAACATCAAATTTAGTAGTAGTACTAGTTAATTCTAATGGTTGTCTAATAATAAGCTTTAAAGTTTCAAGACCAAAATACTCATCTATATCTCTTTTATTTATAGTTATTTTCCCGTTACCTGGCATTAAATAAACTCTAGCTACAGAGCTTTTTCTTCTACCAGTACCATAATATCTAGCTGCTGACATTTTTTACCCTCCTATACACCTTAAAAATTAAATTCTAATACTTCTGGTTGTTGTGCTTGGTGATTATGTTCTGCACCAACATAAACATGAAGTTTTTTAAACATTTTTCTACCAAGAGCATTTTTTGGTAACATACCTTTAACAGCAAGTTTAAATACTTCTTCAGGTTTTTTCTCCATCATAGCTCTTAAAGTAGTTTCTTTGAAACCACCAACATAGTCAGAATGTTTTCTATATAATTTTTGGTCTAATTTTTTACCAGTAAATTTAACTTTATCTGCATTAATAACAATAACAAAATCACCTGTATCTAAGAAAGGTGTATAAATAGGTTTCTTTTTCCCTCTTAAAACACTAGCAACTTCTGAAGCAAGACGTCCTAAAGTTTTATCTGTTGCATCAACAACATACCATTTTCTTTCTATTTCAGCTGTTTTAGCTATAAATGTTGTTCTCATTTAAGGTTCCTCCTTGAAATATCCATTATTACATATATTCGAAACCCGGGGCTAACGGATTTGAAAGTGGCAATAAAAACACTAATATTATATCTTATAATAATATATATGTCAATAATTTTTCCAAAATTTTTAATATAATTTTAAATGTTACAATAAAGGTGCAAATATTTGTAATATCGACCTGTAAATCCTTTTTATAGCTGATACTTTATAACATTGTTCTAAAGTATATACTGTACAAACTTCTAATGTATTTAAATAATCTTCTTTCATATCTAATATAGTTTTAGAATTATATATCCAAACACCACATTCAAAATGTAAATAAAGACTTCTATAATCTAAATTTATAGTCCCTATTACAGCATATTTGTCATCTACGACAAAACTTTTTGCGTGTATAAATCCTGGTGTATATTCATATACAGTTACACCACTTTCAATAAGTGTTTGATAGTTAGACCTTGTAACTTCAAATACACTTTTCTTATCTGGTATAAAAGGTGTAACAATTTTTACATCAACACCCCTTTTAGCTGCCATACATAAGGATGAAGTCATTTCATAATCAATAATTAAATAAGGTGTGTTTATATAAATATATTTAGTGGCACTATTTATAAGCCCCATAAATACATTACTGCTAACTATTTCTTTGTCAAGTGGACTATCACTAAAAGGAACTATATAACCATCATTTTCAATATTACTATTATGTTGCTCTATTTTATATTTTAAGAAATTTTCATCAACCTTTCTTAAAAATTTCCATATATTTAAAAACATTATAGTAAAACCCCAAACACCTTCACCTTTTATCATTATACCAGTATCTTTCCAATGTCCAAATCGTTCTATTTCATTTATATACTCATCTGCTAAATTAACTCCACCAGTAAAGGCTACCTTACCATCTATTACTGTTATTTTTCTATGTGTTCTATTATTATATATAACTGTAAATATTAAATTAGCAGGATTAAATATACTACATTTTATTCCAAATTTTTCTAATTGCTTATCATAATTTTTTGGTAATGTCATTATACAACCAAAATCATCATATATTAAACGTACTTCTACACCTTGTGCTGCTTTCTTTTTTAAAATTTCCAATATACCATCCCACATTTTACCTTCAGAAATAATAAAATATTCCATAAAAATAAATTTTTCAGCTTTTTCAAGTTCTTCTAATAATGCTTTATAGTAATCTTCACCAATTTTAAAATATTTACTCTCTACATTTTCAAATATTTGACTTTCACCATAATCTATAAGATATTTAGCTTGTCTCATAGCTACTATGTCTTCTTCTTTTAATTTATGCAAAATATTTTTATCTTTTATTATAACTTTAGATAAATCATCTATATGTTTAGCATAATATCTTTTTTGTTTCTTTTTTGTAACTTTACTAAATTTTCCACTACTAAATAATGCATAAAATATCCAACCTAACTGAGGAAAAAGCATTATAGGTATAATCCAAGCTATTTTATATGAAGGGTTCATATTACTATTTATTAAAAATAATAATATTAATATACTAAATAAAATACCTATAAGATAAAAATAGAAAAAATATTCTTGAAATTTAAAAACAACAAATATAATTAAAGCTATTTGTATAAAAAATGCTAATAATAATATCATTACTCTTCCAAAAAGTATATCAACAACTTTCTTCATTTGTACAGCCTCCTTTATGTATATTTTTCTAAATTATAATATATTATAAGCTAAAAAGCAAATTTATTATTTATGTTGTATATCATTACATTATTGTTGTCTACAAAAATCGTAAACCTTTAAAGCTATAATACATTCTTCTCTAACTCTATCATTAAGTGGTGCAGCTGCTCCACATTCATTTTCAATTTCAAAAGCACTCATTTTAAAATCCTCCTTAAAATAACTATAATATTTATTTACCTTTCTATTTAATTTTTTTACTTTTATATTTAATTTCTTTCGTTTTTTAACTCCTTAATATATAGTATTACAATTTTTAATTTTTGTTACAATTTTTTATACATAATATATAATTCACCTTATTATATAAAAAATACCAAAATATAAATCTTGGTATTTTTATCTTAACAATATATTATTTATTATTTTGTTTCATTTTCTTTTTTCTAGTTGTCATTATTCCACCTATTCGACCACTTTCTTTAGCTGTTAAGCTTTTCCAACCTCCCTCTTTTATTTTATCCATAAGTCCCAATTCTGTTGCTATTTCATATTTTAATATATCTTCTGGTGTTTTAGGTTTCTTATCCTTTTTATTTTGTTTTTTAACTTCTTTTTTCATAATAACTCCTTAAATTTATTTAATAATTATATTATTTAAAAATTTTTCATATTATATACATATAATTGCGTGAAATGTAGGTGATTTTATGGAAAATATTATTTTCACAATATTAGAAGAAGAAAATAGTAATGGAAAAATTATAGCAGAAAAACTATCAAAAGAACTTAATATTCCTTTTTATGATAAAGAAATTATAGAACTAGCTTCTAAAAACAGTAATATTTCAAAAAATGTATTTTATACTATAGATGATTGGAAATTGAGTAAAATTATAACCCCTTTCCCTGCAGATTTTTGTATTGGTTTTAGTTTACCTTATTTAACAGACTTTGTACCTATACAAGATAAAGTTTTTTTTGAAAAATCTAAAGCTATAAAACAATTAGTAGAAAATAAGTCTTGTATTATATTTTGTAAATGTTCTAATTATATATTAAAAGATTATAAAAATTGTATAAATATTTTAATATATTCTAATGATGAAGAAAGAATTAAAAATATAAGTGATAAATTAAATTTATCATTAAAAGATAGTAAAAAATTTTTAAAAAAACAAGATAAAAAATTATTATCTTATTATGGTTACTTTACTGGTGAAAACTGGGATAATAAAAAATGTTATGATTTATTTTTAAATAGTAGTTCTTTAGGTATAAAAAATTGTGTTTATATACTAAAATCTCTATATAACTCTATTAATTAACTATATAAAAATAAGGTGTATATTTAAGTACACCTTACTTTTATTTACCTACTTTCATAAAAAATAACCATAATTGTTGTTTATCAAAAATATTAAATTTTTCTATAAAATTTCTTCATATTCATAAATTACTTATTAAGTGTAATAAATAAAATTATATATAAATTTTTGACTTTTATATTTTTACTTGGTATACTACTTATAAGTTAGATTTTTAAGGAGTGGTTTATATGAAAACAAATTATCATACACATACTTATCGTTGTAAACACGCAAGAGGTGAAGAAAAAGATTATGTTTTAAATGCAATAGAAAAAAATGTTTCTATATTAGGGTTTAGTGACCATTCACCTTTTGAAAATAATAAATATGATACTAGTACAAGAATGGACTTTTCTGAACTTAAAGATTATATTTCAATTGTTAATAACTTAAAAGAAACATATAAAGACAAGATAAATATTAAATGTGGATTAGAAATTGAATATAATAATAATGACCATAAATATTATGAAAAACTACTAAATGAATATAAAGTAGATTATCTAGTTCTTGGGCAACACTTTTTTACAAATAAAAACAATAGACTTATAAATACATATGCTATAAATGACTCTTTACATTATATAGAATATGCTAAAACTATTGTTGATGCAATAAAAACAGGATATTTTAAGTTTTTAGCACACCCAGATGTTATTTTTGTAAATGATATATCTTGGGACAAAAATTGTGAAAATTGTTGTGATTTAATAATTAATGTTGCTAAAGAAAATGATTTTATTTTAGAATTTAATGCTAATGGTTTAAGGCGTGGCAAACATACTTTCTGTGATGGTACTCGTTATTCTTATCCATATAAAAAATTTTGGGATAAAGTTGCTAAAGAAAATATTAAAGTTATTATTAATTCAGACTGTCATACTCCTGAACAAGTTTGGGATAATTATATGAATAAAGCATATAATTTAGCTAAATCTTGGGGGCTTAATATAATAAATGAAATATTTTAAATATTAGAAAGGGTGCAAATTTTATTTACACCCTTTTTTAGCATTTTTCAAATACTATAACTTCAAATGGTCTTAATATATCCTTTTGTATATCTTCATAATTTTTGAATAGAACTTTATTTTCTGATTTTATATTTATATTTTCATTTGTAAAATTTGCAAATAATATAAAATTATTTTTTTCCATAGTTAAAATTTTGCCTTCTGTTTTAAAAATAGCATTACTTTCTATTATATTATAATTTTCTTTTCTATATTTAATTATATTTTTATAATAATTAAATATACTGTCTTTACTATTAATATCTTTTAAAGCATTAACTTCTTTATAATTTTTATTTACTTCAATCCAAGGTTTAGAAGATGAAAATCCTGCATTTTCTGTGTCATCCCATTGCATAGGTGTTCTTGCATTATCTCTAGATACAAGTTTTATTATATTTATTATTTCATTTTCTGAAAAGTGTTTTTGTTTAAGTTCATTATATTTATTTAAAGTTTCTACATCTTTATATTTATCAATGCTCTCAAAATAAGCATTTGTCATACCTATTTATTCACCTTGATAAATATATAAGTTTCCTTTTAAAAGTCCAAATAATGTAATTAATAACTTTGCACTTTCTTTTCTATATTCTTTATCATTAAGCCATAATGAAACCATTCTTGGTAAATCGTGATTGTTCATAACTATAGCCTCTATACCTTTATATTCATTTTCCCATTTATCAAGACTATCACATAATTTATGTAAATCAATTTTAGATTGGTTCCATTTATCACCATTTGTATGTGTTAAACATTGGTATGTAAAATGAAATGCTTGTGTAAGTCCGTCTTTATTACACATTTTATAACTTTCTTCAATAGTAGAACACCAACATTCACCTACTGTTAAAAGTTTATCTTTAAAAGTATTATTATTAAGCTCTTTTAAATATTCATAAAATTTAGGCCCTTTACCTATTATCATTTTAGCTGGTTCTTTACCTATTAAATCTATTACATCTAACCTAAATCCTTCTACACCTTTATCTATCCAATAGTTAATCATTTTATAAAGTTCTTGTCTTACTTCTTCATTTTCCCAATTTAAATCGGGTTGTGTTTTATCAAATAATCTAAAATAATACTTTCCTACTTCTTCACTATAAGACCAAGCACTTCCACCAAACATAGATTGTATTTCATTAGGTTCATCTCTCCAAATATAATAATTATAATATTTTGGGTCTTTTTGTAAAGCTTTTTTAAACCAAATATGTTCGCTAGATGTATGATTTAATACTAAATCCATCATTACTTTAATATTTCTTTTATTAGCTTCTTTTATAAGATTTTCATAGTCTTCATTTGTCCCAAAAAGTTCATCTATTTTCATATAGTCAGATATATCATAACCATTATCATTTTGTGGTGATTTACAACAAGGGCTTAACCAAATATAGTCTACTCCTAAATCTTGTAAATAGTCTAATTTTTCAATTATACCTTTTATATCACCATAACCATTTCCAGTTGTATCTTTAAAACTTTTAGGATAAATTTGATATATAACTTTATTTTCCAAATTTTTCATAAAAATACTCCTTTTATAATTCATCATAAATTTTTAATATTTCAGATACACTCCAAGCTTGAGCAAAACATCCTCTACTTTCATTAGGTATAAGTCCATCATATATTTCTGCTACTTGACCTACACAACCCTCTCTAAGTGCATCTTCAAAAAAGTTAAGTTGTTTTTTAACTACTTCTTTTGCCTCATTAGTATAATTGTTTACTTTTAAATATGCTCTAAAATATGAACCTAAAGGAAATGTCCATACTGTTCCTTGATGGTAAGACATATCTCTTTTATAATGTTTTCCGCTATATTCTGGGACAAATTGTATATCATCTGGTGATAAACTTCTAAGTCCATAAGGTGTGTAAAGTTTATCAAATACTTTATTTACAACCATTTTAGCTTTTTCATTATCTATTGGAGAAAATTCACAAGATACTGCCCATATTTGATTACATCTAACTTGATAATCATAGGCTTCACCAGAAACTACATCTTTTAAACAGTTTTCTTTTTCATTCCAAAACTTTTCATTAAATGAAGTTTTAACTTTTTCTGCTAATTCTTAATATTTTTTAGTATCTTTATTTAATAGTTTTCCAAATTCATTTATTATTTTTAAAGAACTATACCAAAAAGCATTAATTTCAACAGGTTTTCCGTGGCGTGGTGTTGGCAATTCTTCTTCATATCGAACGTCCATCCAAGTTAATTGATTAAATCCACTCCCTGCTTTTATTAAATAGTCTGTATCCATTTTTATATCATATTCTGTACCTTGTATATAGTTTTCTAAAACAGAAACCATAGGTTCATAAGCTTCTTTAATAAAATCTAAATCTTTTGTAGCTTTATAATAACTATACACACTTTGTATAAATAATAAAGATGCATCTACTGTATTATATAAAGGTTCATTTTCACCTTCTGGGAAAAGATTAGGCATAATTCCATTTTTTAAATATTTTATAAATGTTCTAAAAATATTTTTAGCATCTTCATATCTTTTTGTAGTTATACAACAGCCCTCTAAAGCATACATTGTATCTCTACCCCAGTCAGCAAAAAATGGGTACCCTGCTATAATTGTTAAACTATCTGTTGATTCTCTTTTGCATATAAATTGGTCTGTTGCTCTAACTAATACTTTAGCTATTTCATCTTTTAAACCACATTTTTCTATTAAATCTTTTTGTCTTTGTATTTCATTGTCAAAAAGAATTTCTGTGTATTTCTTTTCATTTGTTAAAGTAAATTGTAAATAGGCTTTGTTATTATTATTAAAACTATATGTATAGCTTACACCCTTTGCAAAACGTCCAACAGATTCTCTACCATCTTTAGCATCATAACTATAATAAATATCATTTTCATATTGTAAATTTTCAAAAATATTTATATTCCAGTTATCACAAATAATATTCATATCAATATTATTTGCACTAATTTTATTATTAGAAATATTAAACTGTTGATTATATTCCATTATCCAACCTTTTTCACAAAATTGTAAAGTTGGTGTAACTTCTAAACTAACATTTTTATTAAGGTGATTTACTATTTCATATTTTACACCTAAAGTATTTTCACCATAAACTAATATAATAGTTTTTATTATTTCAACACCATCTACTATATAATGCCAAGTTGGTAAATATTCTTGACTAAAATTAATTAAATATTTTTCACCATCTTTATTTTTTGTATGTTGTACATATTGTTGAGAAGTTAATTCATATTGTTTATTATCAATATAAACAACCTCTTCTAATTTACTAATTAAATTATATCTAATGTTAGGAGCAGTTATTGCAGCAATAAATATACCATTATCATTTCTTATAATAGAATTAATGATTGATAATGTACTAAATCCTCCTAATCCATTTGTAAGTAAATAACAATTTTCTTGACCTATCTCTTTATTTTTAAAATGGTTTGTACCATAACTAAATTTCATCATTATTCTTCTATCCTTTCTATTAATATACCTTTAGGGCTTAATATATTTCCATTTAATAAATTAGAAAAAATTTCTTTTTTACATTCAACATTAATGTCTTTATCACTAGCATTTATAGTAATTAAAAACTTTTGTTTATTATCTTTTTTATAATATTTTATAACTCTAGTATTTTCTTTTTCATTTAAGAATTCAATATTATTATTTCTAAATGCTTCTATTTCTTTTCTAATATTTATTAATTTTTTTAATTTTTCTATTTTATCATTATAAATACCTCGTTCTATTTTATCCCAAGGCATACAAGCTCTACAATCTGGATCATATGCCCCTTCTAATGCTATTTCTGTACCATAAAATATACAAGGACTTCCAACTAAAGTAAATAAAATTGTTAACTGTTGCCAAAATATATTTTCATCTTCTACTCTATGTATAAGTCTATCTGTATCGTGAGAATCTAAAAGATTAAATAACACATTATTAGTTTGTTCCATATAAGTTTCATAACATTTATTTACTTTACGCATAAATTCAACATTTGTCATACTTGTATTTTTCCAAAATGAAGTTATAGCACTTTGTAATGGATAATTCATTACAGAATCAAACTCATCACCTCTAAGCCATTCTATAGAATCATGCCATATTTCGCCTAGTATATAAATATCTGGTTTAATAGCTTTTAATCTTTTTCTTATTTCTTTACATAAATAGTGTGATATTTCATTAGCTACATCTAAACGCCAACCATCTATGTCAAACTCTTTTACCCAGTATTCACATATATCTAAGATATAATTTACTACTTCTTGATTATTTGTGTTCAATTTAGGCATATTTGAAGTAAACGCAAAAGAATAAAAACTTTTATCTTCTGTACCTTTTTTTGTAGTATCTATAGGCCATTTATTAATCATAAACCAATTATAATATTTAGAGTTTGGACCATTTTTAAGTACATCTTGCCATAATGGAAATTCTTTTCCACAATGATTAAATACACCATCTAACATTATTTTTATATCTTTAGAATGAGCTTTTTCTACTAGTTCTTTAAATGTTTCTTTATTTCCAAAAACTTCATCTATTTCATAATAATCTATTGTATCATATTTATGTACTGAACTAGCTTTAAATATAGGTGTAAGATAAATACCATTTATACCTAAATCTTTTAAGTAATCTAATTTTTCTATTATACCTCTTAAATCACCTCCATATATATCTTCATTTTTAGGTTTTTTGCTTCCCCATTCTAAAGTATTGCTATGGTTTATACTTCTATCACCATTATAAAATCTATCTGGAAATATTTGATACCATATAGTATTATTTACCCAACTAGGTGTTTCTTTAACATCAATAGGATTTAACCAAGGTTTAATAAAACATTGTCCATTACTAAATTTATCTTCATAAAAAAATCCATCTTCATAAAAGTATACTTTTTCATCTTTAGAAAATAATTCAAAATAATATTTAAGTCTTTTATATTCTGGTTTTAATTTTATTTTCCATAATATATGATAATCTAATTCTATTTTCTCTGTTATAGCTAGTTTTTCACCACTCCATTTCCAGTTGCCACCTAATATACCACCTAAAAATGGGTCACCATATATAATATTCACTTTTTCTATATCATAACCTGTTTTTAAACTTATTTGTATTGTATCTTTATCTAAAGGATAACAAAAATTATCAGAAGTTCTATGTATTATAGCTCCAAAATTCATTATTACACCTCTCTATAATAGTTTTTATATAAATAAAGGGAGATAAAATCTCCCTTATTATTGATTTTAAAATATTAATTTATTCTTTAACTGAACCTACAACTATACCTGAAACAAAATATTTTTGCATAAAAGGATAAATTAAAAGTAATGGTAAAGTTGAAATAACTATTTTAGCAGAATCTAATGTACGAGTGGAAACTTCTGCAAGTTCTTTTAACTTTTCTGGGTCAGTTATTTTTGTAACATCAACATTAAGCTGTTGTATATATGTTTGTAAAGGGTAGTTAGATGTTTTTGTTATGTATACTAAAGCTGAAAAATAATCATTCCAATGTCCAACAATAGTAAATAATGTTACTGCTGCAAGTGTTGGTTTTACAACTGGTAAAAATACTTTAAATAATACTGTCCATTGGTAAGCTCCATCCATCATAGCAGCTTCTTCTAATGATTTTGGTACACCTCTAAAAGCATTCATTAAAAGTATAACATTACCTATTGGAACAGCACCTGGTAAAATTAAAGCCCATATTGTATTTGTTAAATTTAAACCATTAACAACCATAAATGTTGGTATAAGTCCACCTGAAAATAACATTGCAAATAATACTACTCTCATATAAAATTTTTGTGCATAAAACACTTTAGGACTTTTTGATAAAGGATACGCTGTTAAAACAAGTAGAGTTATATTTATAGCTAAACCTAAAACAACCCTTATAACTGAAATCATAAAAGAACGCCAAAATTGAGATTCTTCCATTATTTTAGCATATGAACTAACATTAAAGTTTTTAGGTATAATCCCTACAATATTTGCTGTTGCAGATGCATTATCACTAAACGATATTGCCACCATATTTAAAAGAGGTAAAAGGCAAGAAATAGTTAATAATAAAAGTATAATCCAAATAATAATGTCTGCTATAATACCACTTAATGTTCTTTTTTCTACCAATTTTATAACCTCCTTTAAAATATTCTATAATCTGTAACTTTTTGAGCAAGTTTATTAGCTGATAATATTAATATAATACCTACAATAGAACGCATAAGACCAACTGCTGTACCTAAACTATATTGTCTTTGAACTAAACCAACTCTATAAACATATGTATCTATAATATCTGATGTTTCCATAACAAGTGGATTATATAAGTTAAATATTTGGTCAAAACCTGCATTTAAAATATTTGGTAAGTTCATAATAGTTACAAGCATAATAGTAGGTAATATACCTGGTAATGTAATATGTAAAACTCTCTTAAATCTATTTGCACCATCTATAGCTGCTGCTTCATAAAGTCCTGGATCTATACCAGAAAGTGCTGCTAAATATATAATTGCACCATATCCAAAACCTTTCCAAACATCTGTTACAATAAGCATAGGTCTAAACCAATCATTACTGGCCATAAATAAAATTCTCTCTAAACCTAACATTTCTAAAAAGTCATTTATTGGTCCGTCATAAGCAAAAACATTAACAACAACTGTTGATAATATAACCCAAGATAAAAAGTTAGGTAAATATACTATTGTTTGTATGCTTTTCTTAGCCCATTTTAATCTTATCTCATTTAAAAGTAGTGCAAATACAATAGTTACTATAGTGCCAACAACGATTTTCCAAAATGCTATAATTATAGTATTCATAAATATTTGTTTACTATCTGGCATTTGAAACATAAATTTAAAATTTTCAAGTCCTACAAATTTAGAACCTAAAATACCTTTTGCTGGCATATAATTTTGAAAAGCCATAATTATACCAAACATAGGTATAAAAGAAAATATTATAAGAAAAATCATACTTAGTAAAAGCATTAAATTTAAGTCTATTTGATCTTTTTTATTTCTTATAGCATTTTTTTTTGCTTTTTTCATATATTCCCCTCCTACTTATTATTTTTTTCAGAAATAGCTTGATTTACTTCTTATGTAATTTCATCTCCACCTGTTTTTTTCCAAGTTTCTACAAATTCATCAAAATAATCAACTGGTTTTTCACCTGTTATTATTTTTAAATACATTTCTTGTTCCATTTTACTAAGTGTTGGCCATTTTAATGTCATACTTGGTGTATTTCCAAAGAAAATAGGATTTATTTCTTTTATTTTAGCTTGAGAAACAGCATTAGGTGCTTCTACTAAAGACATATAATTAGCCCATTCTACTGGTGTTATTTGTTTACCACTTTCTAAGCTATCAACATATGCTTTGCAACCTTCAAATAAAACTTCATCTGTTCTATTAAGATTAGATAAATCACCTGTTTCTAAAGCTTCTTTCATCCTTGTAGATTGACGAATAAGTCCATCATAATAACCTAATCCCATTTCTAAAATTGAACCATAAACATTATATCTTTGATAATCACTAATTTCTTTTAAATCTTCTTTATTTTTATCATTATCCCCTAAATCAAATTGTAAACTTATTAGTTTCCAAACTAATTCAGGGTGTTCAAACCCTTTTCTTACTACAATATAACTACTATTAGGATTTCCTGTAAACATTTTAAGTTCTCCATTTTTATCAAATGGTGCTATATATGGTACCCATTTTGCCTCTGGATTTAAAGAAGTTGTTTCATTTACTTCCCAACCTCCCCACCAGTTTCCAAAAAATGCTCCACTTTTTCCACTTGTAAGAATTGCTTTTCTATCATCATAAGTTCTCACTGCTATTTGTTTATCAATTAAACCTTTTTTATACCAATCTGCTAAAACTGTTAAAGCCTCTTTCATTTCTGGTTGTATTGAACCATATATAGCTTTTCCTGTTCCATCATCTAGCCATTGATAAGGATATGCTCCAAAATATGCAAATATATTATTTACTTGATAACTTCCTCCAGATTGTCCTGCTACTTCTGGTGCTACAATAAGACCTTCTGTTTTACCAGGTCCATTTCCACCTGGGTCTTTATCTTTAAATTCTTGTAGTATGTATTCAATGTCTTCTAAAGTTTTAGGTGGTTCAAGTCCTAATTTATCCATCCAATCTTGTCTAAGCCATAATATACCTGGTCCGTGTGAATATTGAGTAGAAGGAGCTGCCATAAGTTTTCCATCAAATGTAGCCTTGTCAAAAACTCTACCATTATAAGAATTATAAATATCTTTTATTACATCACTTGCACAATTTTCATAACTTTCTGTTAAATCTGCTATTAAATCGTTTTCATAAAGTTGTTTTAATGTTTCATAATCTGGTACAGACATTATATCTGGTATTTCACTACTAACTATTGCCATAGATACTTTTTGAGCATAATCTTCTCCTGAATTTGCTTCAAATAAATTTTCATTTTTAGCATTTATTTTTTTATTAATATATCTAGTCCAAGCATTATTACTATCATTATCCCCTTCATATTCCGTTTCTTTTAATGGTTCATAATTTTGAGCAGTTTTTCCTAATGTATATGTAATTGTTTCTGGATATGCTCCATATGGTGTTGTCATTGCTTCTTTCCAAGCTGGGTCTTCCATTTTTGCTTCTATATTTGCTTTTACTTCTTCTTCATTTACTCCACTTTTATTACAACCAACTAAATATGTTGAAGTCATTGTTAAAGTTAATAACATAATTACAAATCTTCTCTTCATAATAATTCACTCCAATTTTTTTCGTAATTTTTCGGTATAGTAATTATACACTAATAAAATATATTTTGTCTATATATTTTATTAGTTTTTTTCAATTTTGGCATTTTATATATTTTTTTAATATAAATTTTGTATATTTTTTCGTAAATTTTCTGGAATATTTGAAATTATGTTACTTAAAAACCCTATTTTTTATTTAGTTCTTGGTTTACTTCTTCTGTAATTTCATCTCCACCTGTTTTTTTCCAAGTTTCTACAAATTCATCAAAATAATCAACTGACTTTTCACCTGTTATTATTTTTAAATACATTTCTTGTTCCATTTTACTAAGTGTTGGCCATTTTAATGTCATACTTGGTGTATTTCCAAAGAAAACAGGATTTATCTCTTTTATATTAGCTTGTGCAACAGCATTTGGTGCTTCTACTAAAGACATATAATTAGCCCAATCTGAAGGTGTTACTTCTCCATTTCCTTCTAAACTATCAATATATTTTTTACATCCTTCAAATAAAACTAAATCTGTTCTATTTAAATTAGAAGTATCACCTGTATCAAGTGCCTCTTTTATTCTTCCACCTAATCTTATAAGGCCATCATAATAATCTATATTTGTAGCTAAAACAGAACCATCTACATTATTTTTCTTATAATCATTAAGTTCTTTTAAGTCTTCTTTATTTTCATCATAGTTTGATAAATCATATTGAATATTAGCAAGTTTAATTAATAACTCTGGGTGTTCAAACCCTTTTCTTACTACAAGATAACTACTATTAGGATTTCCTGTAAACATTTTAAGTTCTCCATTTTCATCAAATGGTGTTACATATGGTGTCCATTTTGCATCTGGATTTAAAGAAGTTGCTTCACTTACTTCCCAACCTCCCCACCAATTTCCAAAAAATGCTCCACTTTTTCCACTTGTAAGAATTGCTTTTCTATCATCATATGTTCTAACCGCCATTTGTTTATCAATTAACCCTTTTTTATACCAATCTGCTAAAACTGTTAAAGCCTCTTTCATTTCTGGTTGTATTGAACCATATATAGCTTTACCATTTCCATCATCTATCCATTGATAAGGATATGCTCCAAAATATCCAAATATATTATTTACTTGATAACCTCCACCAGATTTTCCTACTACTTCTGGTGCTATAACAAGCCCTTCGGTACCTTCTGGGTTATTTCCAGGATTTTTATCTTTAAATTGTTGTAATATATTTTCAATATCTTCTAAAGTTTTAGGTGGTTCAAGTCCTAATTTATCCATCCAATCTTGTCTAAGCCATAATATACCTGGTCCGTGTGATATTTCTGTTGTAGGCAATGCCATAAGTTTTCCATCAAATGTAGCTGTTTCTAAAACCCTGCCATCATATGAATTATAAATATCTTTTATTACATCACTTGCACAATTTTCATAACTTTCTGTTAAATCTGCTATTAAATCATTTTCATATAATTGCTTTAATGTTTCATAATCTGATACAGCCATTATATCTGGTATTTCATTACTAACTATCGCCATAGATACTTTTTGAGCATAATCTTCTCCTGTATTAGCTTCAAATATATTTTCATTTTGCGCATTTATTTTTTTATTAATATATCTAGTCCAAGCATTGTTACTATCATTATCCCCTTCATATTCTGTTCCTTTTAGTGCATCATAGTTATGTGCTGTTCTTCCAAGTGTATATGTAACTAATTCTGGATATGCTCCATATGGTGTTGTCATTGCTTCTTTCCAAGCTGGGTCTTCCATTTTTGCTTCTATATTGGCTTTTACTTCTTCTTCATTTACTCCACCTTTACCACAACCAACTAAATATGTTGAAGTCATTGTTAAAGTCAATAACATAATTACAAATTTTCTTTTCATAATAATTCACTCCATTTATAATTTTCGTAAATTTTCGATTTGTACATAATTATACATTAAATAACTATATTTTGTCTATATTTTTTATTAATCTTTTTTATTTTTAGCATTTTATATATTTTTTATATATCATTTTTATATATTTTTTATTTTGATTTTTAACTTTTATATTAATTTTTACCTATAATACACATAGATTTTGAATTTATTTTTAACATATTTTTATCTATATTTACAAAACATTTTCCAAATATGATATCAAAATCTGTATTATCTATGTCAACAATATTGTAATTATTTTTGTTATTATATATAATAATTATTTTACTATATTTTTTTCTTATTTTTTCGCAAATATTTAAAGTAACTACTATTAATTCTTCTCTTTCCTCAACATTTGCACTTTCTATATATTCATTATTAGGATTACATAATATAAGTAATTTTTTTCTTAAATTTATAAGTTTTTTATAGTATTGTACTAAATCTTCAAACTCTTTTGTTCTTTCCCAATCTAAAGCATTTATTTTTGGAGATGATTTATAACTATTTTCATCACCTTCTTTTGTTCTTGCAAATTCTTCACCAGCTTGAAAAAATGGTATTCCACAAGTTGTAAAGACTATACTTGCTGCTAATTTATTTTGTTTTATTAATTCTTCATCATAATTTTTAAAATTAGGTTCTTTATTATTAGTTATTACTAGTTTATCCCAAAGTGTTAAATTATCATGTGCTGAAACATAGTTTATAAACTGTTTAGGTAATTTAGCTGTAAATTCTTCTACCATTTTATTATTCCATACTTTATAAAGATATTCTTTTAAATTTGTATTTAAATTATTACCATTTACATAACCACAATTTTTTTCAATAAAAACATCACCTTTTACCAAGTCTCTAATAACATCACAAAAAGCACTTATATTTTCATCTAATAAACCTAAATTTTCTTTAGTAGTTGGTTTGTAATTTTCTTTCATTGCTAATTTACTTGCTGTCCAAGGTTCTCCATAAACTACTATTTTACCTTTTCCAAATTCTCTATCTAAAGCATATCTTATTTCATTCATAGTTTCTGTATCATGTATACCCATTAAGTCAAATCTAAATCCATCTATATGATATTCTTTAACCCAATGTAAAATAGAATTTATCATATATTGTCTATACATAATATTATCACTTGCTGTTTCATTTCCACAAGCTGAACCATCTGAATATTTACCTTCATTATTTATTCTATAATAATAGTATGGCACAGTTTTATTAAAATTACTATCTAATCTATGTGTATGATTATAAACAACATCCATAATAACACCTATATTTTCATTATGAAGTGCTTTTATCATTTCTTTAACTTCTCTAATTCTAACTTTACCATCATAAGCATTTGTTGAATAACTTCCCTCTGGTACATTATAATTTACTGGGTCATAACCCCAATTAAACTCTTCTATATTATTGTTTGTTTCATCAATAGAATCAAAGTCATAAAAAGGTAATAAATGTACATATGTTATACCTAAACTTTTTAAATAATCTATACCTGTTGGATAATTTTTATCATTATTTAAAGTTGTACCTTTTTGCGTAAAAGCTAAATATTTACCTCTAAACTTTTCATCTATACCAGAATTTTTGTTATAAGAAAAATCTTTTATATGCAATTCATAAATTACTCTCTCTTCTATTGGTATATTAACTTGTTTATCTTCTAACCAATTATCTGGGTTAGTTTCATTTAAATCTATAATCATACTTCTTAAACCATTTATACCACAAGCTTTAGCATTTATATCATTTGTTTCATTTATTTCGCCATTAGCCTCTATTGTATAAGTATAATATAAATTTTTTAAATCCTCATTTATACTTATAGTCCAAACACCATTTTCAACTTCTTCCATATTATAACTATTTAATTTTTTGCTATTTTCTTCTTTATCACTACCTTTAGTATATAAGTTTAAAATAACACTACTTGCAGTAGGTGCCCAAATTTTAAATATAGTTTTATCTTTACTATATGTATAACCTAAATCATTTTGTAAATATGTATAATTCTTTTCAAATTTAGTTGATAAAAATATTTCTTTCCACTCTAAAGCTGTTTTTTTTCCTTTTATATTCATAAAATTTACTCCTTTAAAATTTCATAGTTAAAAGAGAGAAATTTTATTTTTCTCTCTTTTATAAATATAACTAATATCTATTAGTTTTTAATATCCAGTCATTATATTTTTGTATTTTTTTATTTAAATTATAATAAGTGTTTAGTCTCCATTCCCAATTAGGACTACCTATTGTAGATGGTGTATTAAGCCTTGCTCTGTCATTAATATTTAAAATATCTTGAGTAGGTATAACTACAAGATTTGAAACACTATCAAAACATCTATAAATCATTTTATCTAATATATTATCTGCTTTATACCCTCTAAACATTTTTCTAATTTTAGCTTGTTGTTTTTTAGTAAATCTTTCATAAGCACCTTTTAATGTTTGATTGTCGTGTGTACCTGTATATAAAATAGTTCTTTCAGTTTCTGCAAAATCATTATTTTTTTCATTAGGGTCAATCTCAAATTGTAATATTTTCATACCACTTAATTTATAATGGTCTCTAAGCTCTAATACTTCTGGTCTTAATTCTCCTAAATCTTCAGCAACTATTTTAATATCTGGTAATTCTCTATATATTGTATCAAATAAAGCATATCCTGGTGCTTCTATCCAATCACCATCAATAGCAGTTTCACAACTTGCTGGTATTTTCCAATAAGTGTCAAATGCTCTAAAATGGTCAATTCTTATAATATCATATATTTTTTTACTCCAGCTTAATCTATCTATCCAAAATTTAAAATTATTTTTTTCTAAATAGTCCCAATCATATATAGGATTGCCCCATCTTTGCCCTGTTACACTAAAATAATCTGGTGGAACACCTGCTATAAATGTAGGTCTTCCTTCTTCATCTAACAAAAAGTTTTCTTTATTTTCCCAAACATCAACCGAATCTATACCTACATAAATAGGAATGTCCCCTAAAATTTCTATATTATTTTTATTAGCATATTCTTTTAATTCAAACCATTGTTTGTAAAATAAAAATTGTATAAACATTTCATATTCAATATTATCTTTTAACTGTGGTAAATCTTTTTTTGTATTTATCCAATTTTTATCTTCTGTTTCCCAATCTATCCAACATTTTAAATCATTTTTCTTTTTTAAAGTTATAAATGTTGCGTAAGTCTGTACCCAATTATTATCTTCTTTAAATTTTAAAAATTCATCTTTTAAAATTCCTTTTTCAACCATTATAGAATATGCTTCTTTAAAATATTTATATTTAAATTCTCTTGCTTTTTCATAGTCTACTTTTTCTTTATTATATACTATTTCTTCTACTTCTTTTACAAGTCCTAAATCTTGTAATTTGTCAATAGAAATATATATTTCTTCTCCAGCATAAGATGAATATGGTTGATAAGGTGAATTTCCATAACCTACTGGATTAAGCGGTAATATTTGCCAAACTTTAAATTTAGCATTTTTTATTATATCTACAAATTCATAAGCCTTTTTACCAAAATCACCTATATAGTGATTGCTTGGTAAAGAAAATATAGGCATTAAAACTCCTGCTTTTCTGTCCATAATTTCCCTCCTAATTTTTAAAAATTATTTTAATTTCCAAATATCTTCATTATATTCAGCTATTGTTCTATCTGATGAGAAAAATCCTGCTTTAGATATATTTATTAAAGCACTTTTTAACCATTTTTCTCTATCTTCATAATCTTGTAATGCTTTATCTTTTACTTTGATATAATCTTCAATATCTAATAAAGTCATAAACCAATCTTTATTTAATAATTCATTATAAAGTCTTTCTAAATTTTCTCTTTGTCCTACTGCTAAAACTTTTTCATTTACAATAAAGTCTACTATTTCTTTAATTATTGGACTTTCATTATAGTAATTTTTAGAAATATAGTCCATTTTTTCATAGTGCTCAATAACTTGTTCTGATTTTTCACCAAATAAGTAAATATTTTCTTCTCCAACAAGTTCAGATATTTCTACATTAGCACCATCTAAAGTACCAAGAGTAATAGCACCATTTAACATAAATTTCATATTACCAGTACCACTAGCTTCTTTACTAGCAAGTGAAATTTGTTCTGATATATCACAAGCTGGTATTAATTTTTCGGCTTTAGATACATTATAGTTTTCTATAAATACAATTTTCATATGTTTAGAAACTTCTTCATCTTTTTCAACAATTTCTTGCATACATAAAATAAAATGTATTATATCTTTAGCTATAACATAAGCTGGAGCTGCTTTTGCACCAAAAATAAAAGTTATAGGTCTTGTAGGTATATTACCTTTTTTAATTTCTAAATATTTATATACAATATATAAAGCATTCATTTGTTGTCTTTTATATTCGTGTAACCTTTTAATTTGAATATCAAATATAGAATTTTCATCTATTTCAATATTTTGAGTAGCTTTAATATAATCTTTTAATTGTTTTTTCTTAAGTGATTTTATTTCACCTATTTTGTTTATAACTTCTTTATCTTCAATAAATTTTGCTAATTCTTCTAATTTTTTAGCATCTTTTTTATATTCATCACCTATTAAAGATGTAATATAATTAGATAATTCATTATTACAATGTAATAACCATCTTCTAAAAGTTATACCATTAGTTTTATTATTAAATTTTTCTGGATAAATTTTATAAAAATGATTAAGTTCAGAATTTTTTAATATATCCGTATGAAGTTTTGCAACACCATTTACACTATATCCAAAATGTATATCTATATGAGCCATATGAACCCTTTCTTGTTCATCTATAATTGCAACTTTAGGGTCATTGTATTTTTCGCATACAATCATATTTAAAGCTTCAATAATAGGCATTAGATGTGGTACAACTTTATATAAATATTTTACTGGCCATTTTTCTAAAGCTTCTGCTAAAATTGTATGATTTGTATAAGCACAAGTTTTTGATACAATTTCTATTGCCTCTTTTAATCTTATACCTTCTTGTATTAATAAATATATAAGCTCTGGTATAATTAATGTAGGGTGTGTGTCATTTATTTGTATTGTAACATTTTTATATAATTTATTTAATTTATGATGTTTTTTCTTTTCTTGTTGTAAAATATATTGAGCTCCACTGCTTACCATAAAATATTGTTGGAAAATTCTTAATAAATGTCCTGCTTCATCACTATCATCTGGATATAAGAAAAGAGTAAGATTTTTTTCTATATCTTCTTTATCAAAGTTTATACCATCTTTAACTATACTTTCATCTATTGATTCAATATCAAATAAATGTAATTTGTTTATACCCTCGTTATAACCTATAACATCTATATCATACATTCTAGATTTAACTTTTCTATTACCAAAATTTATATCAAAAGTTGTATTAGTTCTGTGAAGCCAACTTTCTTCTTCTATCCAATCATTTTTATATTCTTTTTGTAAGTTATTTTCAAATTTTTGCTTAAATAAACCAAAATGATAGTTTAAACCAATACCATCACCACTAAGCCCTATGCTAGCAATAGAATCTAAGAAACAGGCAGCAAGACGACCAAGTCCACCGTTACCAAGAGATGGTTCTGGTTCAACTTCTTCAATTTCACAAAGACTTTTACCATTTTCATTTAAAATATTTTTAATATCTTCATAAATACCTAAGTTAATTAAATTATTAGATAATAATTTACCAATTAAAAATTCTGCTGAAACATAGTAAACTTTTTTCTTATTTTTTATAACAGGTTTTTCTTTTGTTTCATTTTTCACTAATTCTAAAATTGCATAATATATTTCTTGATTTGAACATTCAGATATTTTTTTATTATATCTTTTTAATATAATACTTTCTAACTTTTCTTTAATCATATTTTTAATGCTCCTTTTTTTCGTAAATTTTCGCTTTACTAAATTATACTATTATTATTATATTTTGTCTATATGTTTTTATATAATTATATTATTTTTGGCATTTTTTTATATATTTATAACTATAATTTTATATAATTTTTATATTAATATTAAATTTATAATAAATAGTTTAAATATATTTTAAATTGACGAAAAATAATTTATAGTGTAATATTGTAATATTACTAATAATTTATTTCTACTTTTTAAGGAGGTGAATTTATGTCTGTAAAAATAAAAGATATTGCACAAAAACTTAATATATCTGTTGGTACAGTTTCTAAAGGATTAAATGGTGCATCTGATATTAGCTATGAACTTACACAAACTATTTTAGATACAGCAATAGAAATGGGTTATAAACCTAAAAAAATGCTAAATGAAGAAAATAAAAAACTTTGTATTTTTATAACAAATATGGATTATAAATCTAAAAATGACTTTGGTTATGATATTGTACTTGGCTTTAAAAAACATGCTATTAGAGACAACTGGAAAGTATATATTGAAGAAGTTAGTCATAGTTTTCAAAAACAAAATAACTATGACAAATATATGTTATATAAAGGTTATAGAGGTGCTTTTTTTGTAGGATTTGCATTAGATGATTTTTGGCTACAAAATTTATCAAAAACTTCAACACCTACTGTTTTATTAGATAACTATGTATCAAAAAATTTTAATGTTAGTTATGTTGGTACAGATAACTTTGAAGCTTTTGATATTTTAATAGATTATTTAGTATCTTTAGGACATACTAAGATAGGATTTTTTAGTGCTTATTTAGATTCTATGGTAGCATCTGAAAGATATGAGGCATTTTTAAAAGCTATGAAAAATAATAATTTAGAAGTTGATGAAAGCATTATTAGCTTTGGATATTATGGAATAGATTCTGCAAAATACCATATACCTAAAATAGTTAAAAATAAACCAACTGCTATACTTTGTGGAAGTGATTCAATGGCCTATGGTGCTATAAAAGTATGCCAAGAAATGGGTATAAACGTTCCTGAAGATATTAGTATACTTGGTTTTGATGATATAGATATATGTAAAAAATCTAACCCTACTATAACAACTATAAGACAAAATAGACTAGAAATAGGAAAATGTGCTTATATATCTTTAGAAGGTATTATGCGTAATGTTTGTATAAACAAAACTACTTTAAGACCAAAACTAATGAAAAGAAAATCTGTAAAAAATTTAAATTAATAGGAGGAATTATGTCTATATTTAGCAATTTTTTTAAATTTAATAAAAATATACAAATAGATGATGTTATATATTGGCAAAATATTACTTATGCTATTTTAACAACTTGTAATAATTATAATATTAAAATTGTTGGAGGTTGTAAAAAAACAACTATAAATACAAAAGTAACTCAAAAATTATTAATTGAATGGTGGAGTATTAATAATAGACAAGATTTACTTAATATGATTGAAAAATTAAAAAATGGATTACATAATAATTTTTTTCTAGAAAATATAAATGAAGTTAATATACCATATTATAGAACAAAAGAAGAATTTGTTTTAAATGAATTTAAAAATTTTAAACAAGAAGCTCACCCTTTTTTAACTATGTTATATGATGTTTATAATAAAAATATAAATTATAAAAATACCCCTATTATAGGGTGGGATTTATCTCGTGCAGTTTATCTTGCTCATGCTGGTTATGTTTGTGGTTATGTTACATATGAAGAGGCTTTAGATATGGGGTTAGAAATTTGTAAAACATTACAAAATAGATTTAACAGTTGGGAACAAATGATTTTTAATTATTTAGATGGTTACCAATTTTGGAGCAATGAATTACTTTCTAATCCATCATCACAAGCTCAACAACGTCTAAAAGTTTATAACAGTTTAAAAAATAAAAAAGATAGTCCCTATAACTTACAATGGTATTTACCTTTACATAAAACTTGGTAATTTCTTATATCTAAAATAAACTAAAAGGAGTGTAGACTTTATCTACACTCTTTTTAAAAATATAAATTTACTTTTTTAATTTAAATAACAAATATGCACTAATAAATACTAAAATTATTATAATAGTATATAAAAATTTAATATAATTATATATAGGGTAATTTGTATAAGTTATTTTATATTCTGGTATAAAATCTTTTAAATTTTTAAATTTAACATAGGGGAAACTTATAATCAACTTAGTATATTTATTTTTATTTTTTAATTGTCCTGAATAACTTTCCATATTATCAAAAGATGCTCTAAGTTCAAATTTATCTACTTCTTGCCATAATTGATTTTCTTTATCTTTTCCTAAAACTAAACATTCTACAGGGCTTATATAAGCTAAATTTGTAATTACTTTAATTGTATCTTGTTTATATAATTTTATATTTTAGGAAATTCTATTGTTATAAAACTATAACTCTTGTTTTCATTATTTTCAACATACTTAAAACTATATACATTTGCTTTTATTTCATTAATAGGATTACCTATACCATTTTTATTAACTTGTATAAAATCAAAATTATATTTTGAATTTATAAAAGTTAAATCATCAGTTATTTTTTCATTAATATATTGTTTTGTTATATCATCTAAAAATAAATTATCTATTTGTTCTGCATTTATAGGGACTAAATTTAAAATAATAAAAATAAATATAAAAATTAAAATATTAAGTAATCTTTTCATAAAATTACCCCTTTATTTTTTATTATAATACAATAAATTTTTAAATTCAATAATTATTTGTAACTTTCAATATTAATTGAATTGCAAAAAACAAAGTTTTAATTACTATAAATAAAAATCTAATATTAACAATAAAACAAGGTATATATAATAATACTATCAACAAAATTAATTTTATTTTATCACTATTAGTTGGGTTATTTTTAAAGCAATAAATACACTTTTTAAATTGTAAAATACATATTATTACTGAAATAAGTGCTAAAAGACTTATAAAAATATAAAGTTTTATAAGTTTCTCGCCATACATATTCATATAACTTAAATTCATAAAGAATTGGAATATATTAAAATTAGAAATATCAAAATTATTTGAATATTTTTCATAAAAGTCAGTTATATATTCTTTATAAAAAATATAAGCTTTAAAATACAAATAAAAATAAGGAACTTGTAAAATAACCAATATTAAGTTAAAAATAATAAACTTTTTCCTCATAATAAATACTCCTTTCAAAAAAGGGTATAGACTTTTTTCTATACCCTTAACATTATTACTTTTATTTTGCTACTATATTAACTATTCTACCAGGAACATAAATTTCTTTAACAATAGTTAATCCATCTAATTTATCTGCTAATTCACTTTTAGCTTTAGCTAAAACATCATCTTTATTAGCATCTGCTTCTATTTTAAGATTTCCTTTAACTTTACCATTAATTTGTAAAGCTATTTCTATTGTACTATCTTTCATTTTTTCTTCATCATAAGTACACCAGCTATTTTTAAATACACTTTCTGTATGTCCTAACATTTGCCATAATTCTTCACAAATATGAGGTGTAAATGGTGCTAAAAGTATAATCATAGTTTCTAGTGTATCTTTATCTACACCACCAATATTTTTAGCCTCTGCTACTATTTTATTTGTAAATTCCATAAAACCAGAAACAACTGTATTCATAGTTAAAGCTTCTAAACGGCTAGTTATTTCATATACCATTTTATGACGAAGTTTTACCATTTCATCACTAGGTGTTACTATTTTATCTTTATAATCATCTACAAATTTCCATACTTTATTTAAGTATCTAAATGTACCATCTATACCACTATCGTCCCACTCTGAATCTATTTCTGGAGGCCCTACAAAAAGCTCATATAATCTTAAAGAATCACAACCATATTTTTCTACAAGTTCATCTGGAGAAACAACATTTCCTTTTGATTTACTCATTTTAGCACCATCTTTAGTAATCATACCTTGATTAAAAAGGTGTAAAAATGGTTCATCAAAATCTACTACACCAATATCTTTTAAAAATTTAGTGTAAAATCTAGCATATAAAAGGTGAAGTACAGCGTGTTCAATACCACCTACATACATATCAACTGGTAACCATTTTTTAAGTGCTTCTTTACTTGCAAGTTCTTTATCATTGTTCACATCACAATATCTAAGAAAATACCAAGAAGAACCAGCCCATTGAGGCATTGTATTAGTTTCTCTTTTAGCACTACCACCACATTTAGGACAAGTTGTATTTACCCAATCTTCTATTGCTGCAAGTGGTGATTCTCCTGTGCTAGTTGGTTGATATGATGAAACATTAGGTAATTCTACTGGTAAATCTTCTTCTTTAACTCCTACTATACCACATTTATCACAATGTACTAAAGGTATAGGCTCACCCCAGTAACGTTGTCTTGAAAATACCCAGTCTCTAAGTTTATAATTTATTGTCTTTTTACCAATTCCTTTTTCTTCTAAAAATGATGCTATAAGTTCTTTAGCCTCTGAAGATTTTACACCATCAAATTTATCAGAATTAACCATAACACCTTCTTCTGTAAAAGCTTCTTCCATAGTTTCTTTTAAATCTTCATCTGCTTTTTTAATAACTTGTACTATTGGTAAATCAAATTTTTTAGCAAAGGCAAAGTCTCTTTCATCATGTGCTGGTACACACATAATAGCACCTGTACCATAATCTGCAAGTACATAATCTGAAATCCAAATAGGTAACTTTTTATTATTTAATGGATTTATACCATAAGCACCTGTAAATACACCTGTTTTTTCTCTTTCTGTCATTCTATCAACAGAAGATTTTGTACTAGCTTCAAATATATATTGCTCTACTACCTCTTTTTGCTCATCTGTTACAATATCTTTTATAATATTATGTTCTGGAGCTAATACCATAAAACAAGCACCATATAAAGTGTCTGGTCTTGTTGTAAATACTTTTATTTTTTCTTCTTTACCATCTACTGTAAAGTCTATTTCTGCACCATAACTTTTTCCTATCCAGTCTGACTGCATTTTTTTAACTTTTTCTGGCCAATCAAGTTGGTCTAAATCATTTAAAAGTCTTTCAGCATAATTTGTTATTTTAAGCATCCATTGACGTAAATTTTTCTTAGTAACTTGTGAGCCACATCTATCACACTCTCCATTTGTAGCCTCTTCATTAGCTAAAACCGCTTTACAACTAGGACACCAATTTAAAGGCATTTCTTTTTCATAAGCAAGACCATTTTCAAACATTTTTAAAAATATCCATTGAGTCCATTTATAATAATTAGGGTCTGTTGTATTTATTTCTTTATCCCAATCATAAATTGCACTTATTTCTTTTAATTGTCTTTTAACATTAGCTATACTTTGTTCTGTTGCAACTGAAGGGTGTGTTCCTGTTTTTATTGCATAGTTTTCAGCTGGTAAACCAAATGCATCCCAACCCATAGGGTGTAACACTTCATAACCTTGTAAAACTTTATATCTACTTATTACATCACTAAGTACATATCCTCTCCAATGTCCAACATGTAAACCATTACCAGATGGATATGGAAACATATCTAAACAATAATATTTAGGTTTATTTGTATTAGTAGGATTTATAGGATTTTCTTCCCAAATTTTACGCCATTTTTTTTCAAGGCTATTAAAATCATATCTATTCATAAATTACCTCCAAAATATATAAATATAGCCCCTTATCTCTTTTAAAAGTAAAATAACTTTTAAAAATATAGAGACGAAAGGGGCTTTTCCGTGGTACCACTCTATTTCGTAAAAGGTAAAAACCTAAAATTTACGCACTTTAAGTCTATAACGGTGACAACCGAAAACACCTACTATTATTTTCAGCGTTTCTGCTCTAAGGTGAGTTGGGCAAAAAGTAATATTGACTTACACCAACCGTCAACTCTCTAAAAATACTTATTTTGCTTACTATTCCTTTTCTTAGCATTTTTATAATATACAAATATTTATACCACAATTTTAATATTATTTCAAGTATTAATTTATATTTTATTTATCTTTAAATTCATTTAATGGTTTACCTTCACTTGTTTTCCAATCTATCCAACCATTAGAGCTTGTACCTAATATAAATCTAGATGCTTCACTAGGAGAATTAAAAACATAATCTTTAACAAATAAATAAGTTTCACTTTCTTCAATAATAACTTTTTGTTCTAATAAATCAGATACTATTTTAGGATTTTCTTTTTCTGCTCTATTAAAAAGCTCCTTACTTGCTTTGCTATCTTTAAAAACTTTAAATTTATTATTTTTATCTAATTTTATACCTCTAGCATTACCTCTTTTACCTTTACAATAAAAGATTATATCATCAATATTAATTATATCTTCCTCTGCATAAGGTTTTCTCCAAATATTTATTATATATTCAAAAATTATATCTAATCTTTCATCTAATTTACTAGTATTCCATTCGTTTTGTTCAGAAATCCATTTATTTAATAAAAATTTACTATCTTTATATCCAAATTCTTTTAAATCTCTTTTTTCAATAAAACTTCTATTACCTAAGTTAGAATTACTACCTGTTAAAGTAATATTAGCTATAGTATGTTTTAATGTTTCCATTTTTTCATATTCAACCGCTACTAAACTATCTTTCCATTTACTATTAGGCTTTTGTGGAAATATGTGCTCAAGTGTTATATTTGTAGAATTAAAATCTATTTTTTCATTGTGATTTTCATTTTCTATTCTTTCAAAAATATACATTAATTTTTCAGGAGCTTCTTTATAAATTGGGTTTATTTTTAAGTTTTCTTTTAAATCTTTATCATTTGGAAATTTTTGATTTATTAAGTATATTTCTATTGAATTATAATAATTGTTTTTATCTATTTTATAGTATAAGTTCATAAAAGTTGAATTTAGTTCATTAGTTTTTTCTTTGCAAATATATCTTCTTAATAAATAACTTTGTAATAATTCTAATATATCTATAAAAACTTTTTCACTAATAACACTTTCTTTATAATCCATATATACACCAATTAAAAATGGATTTATAACTTTATAATCTAATATTTTTAAATATCTTAAATGTTTCGATATATTTTTATTTTGTTCTTTACTAGGGTTTAAAATATTTCCATATAAACGAGAATATTTTTCTATAAGATTTATTTCTTGTTCTAATTCTATTTTAGATTTATTTTCATATCTAGTTTTAAATTCTTCAAAAACTTTACTTTTAACGGGTATTTTACCAAATTTAAAAGTTAAAAAATCTCTAATAAAGTCAGATAATTTTGTAACATATTTATTTTTTTCTATTGTTTTACAATTATCTTCCATAAGAATCCAACAGTCTTCATAAATTCTATTTTGTGCTTCTTTATTTAAATCCATCAATATAAAGTTTCTTATTAAATCTGCTTGTGACAAATCTAAACCAGTAGAATTTAAACTTTCAAATATTCTTTGAGGGTCGTCTTTTCCGTTCTCAAGAGCAATATCAACATATATAAGACTATTAATACCTTGTATTAAATTATATGCTTTATCTACTGTATCTATATTATTATAAAATAAATTATAATTTTTATATATGTTACTTTCTTTTTCTATTGTATTTAAAAACTCTATTTCTTTGTGCATTATTTTTTTTAGTATATTAAAATTATTGCCTGGTAACATTAATTTTAATTTATCTTTACTTTCCATATATTCATCTATTAAATATCTTTTATAAATCATATCTCTTTTATTTTCATCATTAAATTCATCTAATCTATGATATAAAGCAATTAATAGTAATGTTATAGTTGTTAATCTTTGTTGTCCATCAATTATACTAAATTCTTTTTTACCTGTACAATAAACCCCTTCATGTAAATAAACTATACTTCCTATAAAATGAGAAGTTAAAGATTGATTTTTATGTATATTTTCTATATCTTTTAATAAAGTTTTACATTGTTTTTCTTCCCAATTATAATCCCTTTGATAAACAGGTATAGAAAATTGTGTATTTTGATTTCCAAATAATTCTAAAATTTGTCGCTGTTTAGCTTCCATAATTTTTTTCACCTCTAATATTAACTTAATATTATATTAATATAATTATACAATTTCATAATAACTCTCACCTCCAAAATTTAATTTTCCCCTTATATTAATATAACTAAATAATACTAAAATTTACACAAAAAGTCAAATATACATAATAAAACTAAATTTATTTGTATATTTGACAAAAATTATTTATTGTATACCATAACTATTAGTAACAGGGTCTAAAAATAAATTTATCCTTGGAGGATTAACAGTAAAATATATCATTAAAAATACAATTATAAATATAATTAAAAATCCTATATAATTATATTTTTCACTATATAAAAGTTGAGTTTGTAACATTTTATAACTAAAATAATATGCAATAAATACACCTAATATAAAAGTACCTATATCTAATACTAAATAATTATTTCCTATAATACCAGTATAAGTATAAAAAGATGCTACTATAGTAACCATTCCTAATAATATAGAAAATGCTTTTACTATTATAAAATTATCTAATTCTTTTCCATAAATAAAATATTCTATTATAGAAAATACTACAATAGGTGTAATTAATAGTTTTAAATGTTCCCAAGTACTTTCATTAATAGCACTAAAATAACCTACTACTATATTTTTGTTTGAAAATTCATATGTAAAATGTAATAAACTACCTATAATTACTGTAAATATAAAACCTATTATATGATATTTTTTTAGTTCCATAAAATCACCTCTTACATATTATTTTTATATAATATGTACAAGTAGACTTTATTATACTAAAATTTTACCTTTTTATTATAATATATTTTAGTTCTTTTATTAATATTAAAATAGGTGCCATAAATAAAAATATATCTGCTAAATTAAATACAGGAGCTTTTTTATATTTTATATAAATAAAATCTGTTATATTTTTATTTTTTATTCTATCTAAAAAATTTCCTATTGCTCCACCAAGTGCAAAAGAAAAAGCTAATTTTTTAAGTTTAGAATTTTCCTTAAAAGCACTATAAAATAAAATAGTTACTAACAATAAACAAATAGATACTATTATATATATTAATTTTTTAGAATTTTTTAAAAATCCATATGCTAAACCTTCATTTTTTATATGACAAATATAAATTTTATCTTTATAAATACTTACATCTTCATTTAACTTATATTTTTTCTTTATATATGCTTTTGAGCCTAAATCTAATAAAATTAACAATATTATAATAATAAAATAAATCATTTTCATACCTCCTAAATTTACTATATTATAACATATATTTAATTAAAAATATAATTTTTAATTAATTTATTAAAAAATTTAATTTTATTGTTGTATTAATGTTAAAAATATATTATAATTATATTACAAAAAATAAATGTTTTTTTGAAGGGAGATAATAAAATGGCTTTAGTAACTACTAAGGAAATGTTTAAAAAAGCTTTCGAAGGTCAATATGCTATCGGTGCTTTTAATATTAACAATATGGAAATTATTCAAGGGGTTGTAAATGCAGCTGCAAAACTTAATTCTGCTGTTATTTTACAAGTTTCTAAAAGTGCTTTAGCATATGCTGGTCCTAAATATTTAATGGCTATGGTTAATGCTGCTATTGAAGAAACTGGTATTGATATTGCTGTACATTTAGACCATGGTCCAGATTTAGAAACAATTAAAAAAGTTATAGATGCTGGCTTCACTTCTGTTATGTTTGATGGTTCTCATTATGAATATGAAGAAAATGTAGCTAAAACTAAAGAAGTTGTAGATTATGCACACTCTAAAGGTGTTGTAGTTGAAGCTGAACTTGGTGTACTTGCTGGTGTTGAAGATGATGTTAACGTTGATGCAGAACACGCTACTTATACAGACCCTGACCAAGCTGTTGATTTTATTAAAAGAACTAGTGTTGACTCTTTAGCTATTGCTATTGGTACAAGCCACGGTGCTTATAAATTCAAAGGTGAAGCTAAATTAAGATTTGATATTCTTGAAAACATTACAGCTAAATTAGAAGAATCTGGTATACATAACTTCCCTATCGTTTTACATGGTGCTTCTTCAGTTGACCAAAATTGTGTAAAAATGTGTAATGAATTTGGTGGTAAAATTGATGGTGCTAGTGGTATTCCTAACGAAATGTTAAGAAAAGCTTCTAGTATGGCTGTATGTAAAATCAATATGGATACAGATTTAAGACTTGCTATGACTGCAGGTATTAGAAAATTCTTTGGTGAAAATCCAGCTGCTTTTGACCCTAGAGGTTATTTAGGAGCTAGTAGAGAGCTTATTCAAAAATTAGTAGAAGATAAAATTGAAAATGTTTTAGGTTCTAAAGATTCTATGAAATAATTTTTATTATCTTTAATTTTACCCTTACCTTTTTAGGTAAGGGTTTTTTATTTGCTATTTTTTTGTTTATTTTCTATATAACTAATAAATGGATATGGATTAATCCAAAGTTCATCTTTAGTTAATTTTGTTTCTACTTCTATACCTAAATGTAAATGTACTTCAAAATTTCCTTTTGTGCCTTCAACTTTACTATAACCTGTATTACCCATATAACCTATTATATCACCTGCTACTACTTCTTTTCCCTTTTGTATACCTTCTTCAAATTTATCTAAATGAGCATAATAATAATAATTTCCACTTTCAGATTTTATACCTACTCTATAACCTCCTTTTTCATTCCAACCTATATTTTGTATAATTCCATTTGTCATACTTATTATAGGTATTCTACCAATTATATTTTCTTTATCCATAATATCTGTACCAGTATGTATTCTTTTACCACCATATGTTCTTTCTGCTCCATAACTATCCCCATATATATAATTATTACTATATTCTAAAGAAATAGGAAAAGTTTGTATTTCTTCTAATATATTTTTAATTAAACTATAATATGGTTCTACACTTTTTTTACTATATTTATTTTTTATATTATCATAATTCATAATAAAATTTTGTTCTATATTAGATATATCTATATTTTTATCATTAAAAAAATTATTTTCTATTGCATAATATGTAAGTAATTGAGAAAATTCTATATTATATTTATTTGCAATTTCTTCTAATTTCATAATATTATCTGATGATATTTTAAAAGATGCTATATTTTCTAATGAAATATCTAATTTATCTTTATCAAAACTATTTATAAACAATATTAACAAAATAACTAAAGGAATAATTAATATTATATATTTTAATATTTTATAATCATTTTTATATTTTTTACTTTTTTTATAATATAAGCTTTTTTTCATTTATATCCCACCTATAAAAGATTATAAAATATATATATTTTTAAATATAATTAGTATTACAAAAAATATAATTCATTTATTAATTTTGATAATTTTGTAACTTCTATTTGTCCTGGTGCTGAAAATTTACTAGCTACTGCAAATGTTATAGCTGAACCAAACATACCACCTATAACCCTACTTATACTTCCTATTTGTCCCATAGATATTGTTATAAGTGGAACTTTAGCATAATTTAAAATCATTTCATTAGTAGCACAAATAAGCTCTAAAACATCTTGTTTATTTTTAGGCATAACTGCTATTTTTAATAAATCAACATTTAATTGTTGCATTTCACATAATATTTTAATTATATCTTCTTTTTTTGGTGTTTCATTAAAATTATGATTAGATATAATAATTTTTACATTATTTTTTCTTGCTTCTAAAATAATGTTATTTATTATATCTTTATTTAATAAAAATTCAATGTCTATTAAATCAATATAACCTGTTTTTATAGCCTCTATATTTAAGTTTTTATAATATTCTATATCAATATTTTTTTGTCCACCCTCTTTAAAAGTTCTAAAAGTAAAAATAATAGGTATATTTTTTAAATTTTCTCTCAATACTTTTAATAAATTTTTTACACTTTCTATATTTTCAACATTTTTATAATAATCTATTCTAATTTCTACTAAATCAAAATTTTTATTTTGTAATTGTTGTAATATACCAAAAACTTCACTATCTTCTTCTATAATTAAAGGTACACATATTTTAGGTAAATCTTTACCTATTTTTATATTTTTAACTTCAACATAATTTCCCATAAATTACTCCTTAATAATTATTAAAAAGGTGTAGATAATTCTACACCTTTTACTAATATTTTATTGTTGTTCTATAATATTGTAATTTTCATCTGTATTATACCAACCAGTTATTTTCCATTTATCATTTTCTAATTTTAAATGATAAATATAATAATATTTTTGGAATAAACTATCTATTTTATCAACTTTAACATAAGCTAATGTATTATCCATTTGGTCATAACTAGCAGACTTAATTTCTACACTAGTAATTTTTACTTTATTATTTTTTAAATTTTCAATACTATATAAAACTTCATTAACTTGTTCTTCAAAAGGATTACTAGCTAATAAATCCTCAGATAATAATATTCTTTGTTTATCTAATATATTAGGTACTATTGTTAAATCTTTTATTTTATTACCATATAATAGTTTATAAGCCTCTGTATACTTATTAACAACTTCTTCTGGTGTTTTAGGGTAATTTTCTTCACTTATACTCATAATATTATTATATAAATTTTGAGCCCCAACACTATCTTCTTTATAAAAATATTTAGAAGTTCCTTCAGACTTTAAGAAAGAAATTGCTAAAAATGCTCCTATTATAAATAATACTAAAACTATAAATAACATACCTATTATATTATTTCCTTTTTTATTATTATTTCTTTTAGAAGAATTTTCTTCAATGTTTCTTTGAGGGTCTTTATTCCTTTGACTTCTAGGTTTAATATTATTTGTTTGTCTTACAGTAGAAACACCATCAATACTATTTAATTTATTTAAAGTTGGTGTTGTACCACTATTAACTACTTTATTTGTTACTTGTCTATTTGTACTTACAGTCTTATTTATTGTTTGTTTACTTATATTTGTTGTTTTTTTTGTGTTATCTTCACTTGACATAATATCAACCCCTATTCTATAACACTTTTTATAATATTCCATAAATTTTCTCTACCATCTTTTGTTTCACTAGAAAATGGCACTAATATATCTTCTTTATTAAGTCCTAAACTTTTACTTATAATAGAAATATGTTTATTTAATTGACTTCTTTTAAGCTTATCACTTTTTGTAGTTACTATTATTATTTTATAGCCATAATGTTTTAACCATTCATACATCATTTTATCATTAGCCCCTGGTTCGTGTCTTATGTCTATAAGTAAAATAATAGACTTTAATTGTTCTCTTTCTAATAAATATTCTTCTATCATTTTACCCCATTTATCTATTTCAGATTTTGATGCTTTAGCATATCCATAACCTGGTAAATCGACAAAATGTACTATATTTTCTACATTATAAAAATTTATAGTTCTTGTTTTTCCTGGATTTTGACTTGTTCTAGCTAAAGACTTTCTATTTACCATACAATTTATAAGCGATGATTTACCTACATTAGATTTACCTACAAAAGCAACTTCTGGTAAATCACTATTAGGGTATTGGTCTTTTCTTCCACAAACTGCTGTTAATTCTACATTATTTACATTCATAAAAGTTCTCCTTAATTTAATATAGCTTTCTCTAAAACTGTTTCTATATGTTTAGCTGTAATTATTTCTACACCCTCTTTAACATATTTAGGCATTTCTTCTAAATCTACCTTATTATCTTCTGGTATAATAACTGTTTTTATACCTATTCTTTTAGCTGCTAATATTTTTTCTTTAAGTCCACCTATTGGTAAAACATTTCCTCTTAATGTTATTTCACCTGTCATAGCTACATTTTTATCTACTTTCTTATTTGTTAAAGCTGATATAATAGCTGTTGTCATAGTTATACCAGCAGAAGGTCCATCTTTAGGTGTAGCTCCTTCGGGTATATGTATGTGTATGTCATTTGTTTTATAAAAGTTCTTTGTTAAATTATATTTTTTATAATTAGCTCTAACATAACTAATAGCTGCTTGTGATGATTCTTTCATAACTGTTCCAACATTACCTGTTATAGATATTTTACCACCACCTTCCATAACAGCAACTTCTATATTAAGTGCAGTACCTCCTACACTTGTCCAAGCAAGCCCTGTAACACAACCTACCATATCTTTTTTATTTCCAGTTTCTTTTTTATATTTAGGTGCTCCTAAAAAATCTTTTAAGTTTATATTAGTTATATTTACATTTTCACTATTATCTTCTAACCTTAATTTAACAGTTTTTCTACATATTTTAGCTATATTTCTTTCTAATTGTCTTACACCTGTTTCTCTTGTATATTCTGTTATTATTTTTTTAATAATAGTTTTTCCTATTTTTAAATTAGATTTACATAAATTATGTAATTCTAGTTGTTTAGGTAACAAAAATTTATTTGCTATTATTTCTTTTTCTTCTGTTGTATAACTAGATAATTGTATAATTTCCAATCTATCTCTTAATGGTGCTGGTATTTTTGATATATCATTAGCTGTACAAATAAAAAATACTTTTGAAATGTCAAATGGAATTTCTAAATAGTTGTCTTTAAACTCTTTATTTTGTTCCTTATCTAATACTTCTAATAATGCAGCTGCTGGGTCTCCTCTAAAGTCTTTAGAAATTTTATCTATTTCATCTAATAAAATTAAGGGATTATTAGTTTTTGTTTCATTTATAGCCTTTATTATTCTACCTGCCATAGCTCCTATATATGTTTTTCTATGACCTCTTATTTCTGCTTCATCTCTTAAACCACCTAAAGCTAACCTTGTATATTTTATATTTAAAGCATTAGCTATACTTTTAGCTATAGACGTTTTTCCTACTCCTGGAGGTCCTAAAAGACAAATTATAGGGCTATTTATATTTTCTGCCCATTGTGTAACTGCTATATGTTCAACTATCCTTTCTTTTACATCTTCTAAACCAAAATGGTCTTGTTCTAAATGTTTTTCTATATCTAAAATATTTTTATTTACTTCTGATGATTGTTGCCAAGGTAAATTTATAGCAAAATTTATATAGTCATTACATACTGTATATTCTGGGGAAGAATTTTGTATTTTAGATAATCTATTTATTTCTTTTTCTAATTTTTCTTTAACATAAATAGGAATTTCTTTTTCTTTTAATATCTCTTTATAATTATCTACATCATTATCATTACTACTTGGGTCTAATTCTTTTCTTATTATTTTTAATTGTTCTTTTAAATAGTATTCTCTTTGTGTTTTATCTATATTAGCCCTTGTTTGTGATGCTATTGTTGCTTGTATTTCAACTATTTTTATTTTTTTTGATAATGCTTTAATAAAATTTTCTAATTGATTTTTAAAAGAAGTTTCATTTATAATAGTTAATTTATCTTCTGTATCTAAATCTATTATATTTATTAAAGAAATAAATAAATTTTCTATATCATTATTAGATAATATATCCATTATTACATCTGGCATAAAATTATTTTTTATTTTAGCATATTCTGCAAATGTATCTTTTAAAATTTCTAAAAATGCTATTTTTTCTTCTTCTGTTAAATTATTTTCATTTTCTAAAACTTCTAACTCTGCTTTAAAATATGGACTTTTTTGTACTATATCTTTTATTTTACAAATTTTTATACCTTCAACAACTATTCTCGTTATCGCTGACATAAATTCATTTTGTTTTTTTATTTTAACTAATGTTCCTATATCATTAAATTTATTACTACCTTTTTCTAAAACTAAAAATATTTCTTTATTTTCTTCTTCTAAAATACTTTCTAAAGCATATATAGATTTCTTTTTAGAAATATCTAGTGTAGCAGTCTCTCCTTTTAATATAACCATATCTTTTATTGCTATTAATGGTAATATTATATAATTATCATTCATTAATCTCACCTATTCTAAATATAATTTTTATACATTAAAATATATATATATTATTTACCTATAAGTTAAGTTTGTCAATAGTTATTTAAAAATATTGTATTAAATATTGAAATATGGTAAATTTTATTGTATAATTTAACTTTAAGGAAATTTTTATATATTAAATTTTTGAAATTCAAAAGGGAGGTAGATTATGGAAAATCTAATAGAAATTTTAAAGGCTATATTTTTAGGTATAGTTGAAGGTATAACAGAATGGTTACCTATTAGCAGTACTGGTCATATGATTTTAGTAGATGAGTTTTTAAAACTTAATTTAAGTGATAAATTTAAGTCTATGTTTTTTGTAGTTATTCAACTAGGGGCTATATTAGCTGTTATATTTATATATTTTAATAAATTAAATCCTTTTGCACCTACTAAGAGTAAAAGAGAAAAACATCAAACATTTATACTTTGGTTTAAAGTTATATTTGCTTGTATACCTGCTGGTGTTATTGGTCTTTTATTTGATGATAAAATAGACGCTTTATTTTACAATTATCAAACAGTATCAGCTATGTTAATTGTATATGGTATATTATTTATATATATAGAAAATACACATAAAGATAAAGCTTTTAAAATAAATACTTTAAATTCTCTTTCTTATAAAACTGCTTTTATGATTGGTTTATTCCAAGTTTTAGCTTTAATACCTGGTACTTCTCGTTCTGGTGCTACTATAGTAGGTGCTATGCTTATTGGTACATCTAGAATAGTTGCTACAGAGTTTACTTTCTTTTTAGCTATACCTGTTATGCTTGGTGCTAGTTTGTTAAAAATTATAAAGTTTGGTTTTGAATGGCAACCTCTTGAAATTCAAGTTTTATTAGTTGGTTGTATTGTTTCTTTTGTAATTTCTATATTTGCAATTAAATTTTTAGTAAATTATATAAAAAGAAACGATTTTAAAGCATTTGGATATTATAGAATTGTACTTGGTATATTAGTTTTAGCTTATTTCTTTATATCTAAGTAAAATTATAATAATAATTATATAAAAACTGGGAAAAATAATATTATAAATTTATTAAAGGAGTTAACAAAATGAAAAAATTTATAATATTTTTCCTAGTCTTTTTTATTTTGTCTACTAATATGGCCTTTGCAAATACCCTTGATTTAGATGCACAAGGGGCTATATTAATGGATTTTAAAACTGGTCGTATTTTATACGCTAAAAATGAAAATACACCTCTTGCAATGGCTAGTACAACTAAAATAATGACTGCTATATTAGCAATAGAAAATGGTAATTTAGATGATATTGTAAAGGTTAGTAAAAATGCAACAAAAGCTCCTCCTGTAAAAATGAATTTAAAAGAAAATGAAGAAATAAAACTAAAAGATTTACTATATGCTTTAATGTTAGAATCTTCAAATGATGCTGCTGTTGCAATAGCTGAACATATAGGAAATACAGTAGATAATTTTTGTAATATGATGACAGAAAAAGCTAAAGAAGTAGGAGCTAAAGACACTATTTTTAGAACACCTAATGGACTTGACTCTTTAGACCACCATTCTACAGCTTATGATATGGCCTTTATCACTAGATATGCATTAAATAATCAGCAATTTATTGATATTATTAACACAAAAGAAGCTTCTTTTAAAACTAATAAATCTACTTATAATATGATAAATAAAAATAGACTTTTATCTGAATTTGAAGGAGCTAATGGTGTGAAAACTGGTTATACTGGTAAAGCTGGACATTGTTTTGTAGGTTCTGCTACACAAAATGATATGACACTTATTTCTGTTGTATTAGCTAGTGGTTGGGGAGAAAAAGGAAAAAAACAAAAATGGATAGATACTAAAACTTTATTAAATTATGGTTTTAATAATTTTAATTATGAAAAGATATTAACTCAAAATGATTGTTTAGATACTATAAATGTCGTAAAAGGTGAAGTTGATACTATACCCCTATACTATGAAAATGATATAATCTTACCTATATCTAAAGAAGAAAAAGAAAATATATCTGTAAAACTTGATTATATAAAAACTTTAGATGCTCCTATAAAAGCAAATGAAAAAGTTGGTATAGCTAATATATATATTAATGATAGTCTTGTGGCACAAACTAATATATTAACTAAAGAAAATGTTGAAAAGAAATCTTTTTATTCTTATATAAATAATATCTTTAAAAATTGGATTAATATCTTAAATTAAATTTTTAATTATATTTTTTCTAAAATAATAAAAAAGTAGTTTAAAATTTTAAACTACTTTTTTATTATTATTAAGCTTCATCTAAAAATACTCTATAACCTTTTACTGCTTCATATATATCTGCTTTACTTGTTATTTCCCAAGGTGCATGCATACATAATACAGCTATACCACTATCTATAACTTGCATACCATAATTAGCAAGTATATAAGCTATTGTACCACCACCACCAAGGTCAACTTTACCAAGTTCAGCAGTTTGGAAAGCTACATCATTTTTATCCATAATATTTCTTAAGTGTGCAATATATTCTGGGTTTGCATCATTTGAACCACCTTTACCACCTGAACCTGTAAATTTGTTAAATACAAGCCCTTTAGCAAAATACGCTGAATTTTTCTTTTCATATGCACTTGCATATAATGGGTCATATGCTGCACTTACATCTGAAGATAACATTTTAGAATTTTCTAAAGCTCTTCTAAGTTTTAATTCAGAATATTGTCCCATTCTATCCATAAGCTCTGCTAAACTATTTTCAAAAAATTTACCATGCATACCAGTAGCACCAACACTACCTATCTCTTCTTTATCAACTAATATACAGCAAGCTGTTCTTTTAACTGGCTTATCTTCAAGCATAGCCATTAAAGAAGTAAATGCACATACTCTATCATCTTGACCATATGCCATTATCATACTTTTATCAATACCACATTCTCTTGCTTTACCAGCTGGCACTATTTCTAATTCTGCTGATAAAAAGTCTTCTTCTTCTATATCATATGTATCTTTTAAAAGTTTTAAGACATTAGCTTTTACTGCATCTTTTTCTTCATCTTTTAATGGTTTATTAGCTATTAAAAGGTCTAAATTTTCACCTTCTACAACAGTTCTTGCATTTTTGTCCATTTGTTCTCTAGATAAATGTGCTAATAAGTCTGTAATAACAAATACTGGGTCTTCATCTTTTTCACCAATATTTATATTAACTTTTGTACCATCTTTTTTTACAATAACTCCATGTAATGCTAAAGGAGTTGCTACCCATTGATATTTTTTAATACCACCATAATAATGTGTATCTAAAAATGCAAGTTCACTATCTTCATATAATGGATTTTGTTTAACATCTATACGAGGTGAATCTATATGAGCTCCTAATATATTCATACCATTTTCTATATTTTCTTCACCTATTTGATATAATATTATAGCTTTATCCATACATACTGTATATACTTTGTCACCATTTTTAACTGTTTCATTATTTTTTATTATATCTTTTAAATTTTTATAACCTGCTTTTTTAGCTAAATCTATTGTAAGCTCTACACATTCTCTTTCTGTTTTTCCTAAATCAAGCATTTCTCTATATGTAGAGTTAATTTTTTCAAGTTCTTTTAATTGTTCTTCGTTATAAACTTTCCAACGATTTTCCCTTTTCATTAAAATCACACACCTTTTAAAAATTATTAAAACAATATAATAAATATATCATTTTAATAATTTTATCAATAAATACATATTATGTCAATTCATAAAATTTAATTAATTCATTTTTATCTATAAAATTTATATTATTTTGTATATCATTTTCTTTTATATTATAACACAAAGATAAATATAAATTATTATTTTTTAAATTATAAATATTACTAATTAAATTTATATTTTTTTTAATTTCATTTATTGATATTTTAGAAAAGTCTAATTTTAACCCTATACCTAAATATTTACTATATGCTTCTTTTATATTCCAAATTTGTATTATATCTAAATCTATATCATTTTTATTTTTTATTTTATTTATTAAAGTATCTTTTATAATTCTATCTTCTTCTAAATCTACACCTATATTAGTATTAGATAAAGAACAAGTAACATAATTTTTACTATGACTTATATTAAAATATAGTTTATTATCTAAAAATATAGGTTTACCATTTTTATCTTTATAAATACTACTTATGTCTAATCTTTTATTATATTTATTATAATAAATATAACTTAATAATAAATATGATATTTTTGTTTCATCCTTAATGATATTATAATACTTTGGTACATTAATATTGTATTTTGATACATCAAATTTTTTTACTATATATGTATTAGTATGTTTCATTAATTTTCCTCTCTAAGTTTTGTTACTAACGCTGCTTGTTTTCTTCGTTCTTCTTTCATTTTAGCATAATGCTTTTTAGTTGTATTTATATTTGCGTGTCCTAATGCATCTGCAACCAGATAAATATCTTGTGTTTTTTCATAAAGGGCTGTACCATATGTACTTCTAAGTTTATGAGGTGATATATTTTTAAGAGGTGTTGCTATTTTAGAATATTTTTTGACTAAATTTTGTACTGTTCTTGTACTTATTCTTTTTCTTTGCATAGATAAAAATAATGCATTTTCATTACCTTCTATAACTTTTATTTTCTCCCTTTCATCTAAATAACTATTAAGTGCATCATATACTTCATCACCAAAATATACAATACTTTCATTTCCACCTTTTCTTAAAATCTTTATACCCCTTTTAGTAAAGTCTATATCTTGAATATTTATTCCTACACATTCAGACACACGCATTCCAGTACCTAACAATAAACATACTATTGCAAAATCTCTTACTTTTGTATAATTATGATATAACTTTTGCTTTTGTGTAAGTTTAGTTCCATTTTCAACTTCATTTAATAATTTTATAACTTCATTTTTATCTAAATATATTATATTTTTTTGATGTATTTTAGGTGTTTCTATTAATTCAGCTGGATTAAATGATATTTCACCAACTTTATAAAAATATCTAAACATCCTTCTTATAGCACATAGTTTTCTAGCTTTACCATTTTCTTTATTTATACGATTTATAACAGTAATATTACCTAATTTTGTTATATTTTCTGTTTGATGATATGAAATGTAATCTAAAAATCTATCTATATCTTTATAAGTAACTTTTTCTAAATCTTCTGAATTTATATCTAAAATATTTTTATCTTTAAAATATCTTATATTCTCAGTTAAATATTTAAAAAATAACTTTAAATCATATGCATAATTTAATCTTGTTTTTATTGCTGTTGTTTGACTAATAGATATAAAAAAATCTGTACAAATATCTGGCAATTGTTTTAAAAGTTCTTTTAATCTATTTATATATTGTATTTCTAATTGATTATTATATTTCATAAATTAGTCCTTTCGATATAAAGAAATATTTACCATTAAAAATATACATAATAATAGTAAAAATTAACTAGCTTATGTTAAACATTAAATATAACACTTTTGTAGTATAATTTTTACTATTACTACCTATTATTTTAATATTCATTATCTAAAACTCTTATTTTAAATTTACTAACTATATCTATATAACATTTATCACATAAATCAAAACTATGTTTTTGTCCATCTAATTTAGAAAAATATCCCCAATTTTTATCAACAGATAAATATTCATAAAACTTCCCAAATTGATCTTTCTCTATCGCTTTACCACACATATTACAATATACTTCATATATTTCATCTTTTTCTGTTAGTATCTTTTTAGTCTTTCTCATTTTGCCACCCCCTAATTAAAAAGTTACATATATATTATACACTATAATAAGGGTCTATGTATACAGGTAAAATATGATATAAAACTATTAAATACCCAAAAATAAGCACTTCAATATGAAGTGCTTATTTTTAGTAAACTAACTAACAAATTCCCCTATTTAAACTAGGCATAAACATTAATAAAAATAAAATAAGAATAAATGAATCATTACCACAGCCACCCATAAATCCTGGACATAATACCATTAATAAAACTAAAATTAATAGTAAACTTTCGTTGTTACCTCCACCACAAAAACTATTTGTTGCATTAATAGGATTGTTCATAATAATTCTCCTTAAAATTAATTTATATTTTATTATATGATTATAAATTAACTTTTTTGCCTGTCCTCAACATTTTTTTATATTAATTTTAATAAATATTTATTTTTTTAAATTAAACATTAAAAAAGGAAGTTATATAACTTCCTTAAAATAAAAGGCGACACCCAGATTTGAACTGGGGATCAGGGAGTTGCAGTCCCATGCCTTACCGCTTGGCTATATCGCCATATAATGACCCGTAGGGGAATCGAACCCCTGTTTTAGCCGTGAAAGGGCCACGTCTTAACCGCTTGACCAACGGGCCATAATAAAGCTCCCCGAGTAGGATTCGAACCTACGACCTATCGGTTAACAGCCGA
>CALWDX010000006.1 GCA_944376805.1 uncultured Clostridia bacterium | reverse complement strand
TTATCTTTAGTTACAACTGTATCAAAATTTATAGCACATCTTACTTCTACATCTTTATCAGACATCATATTAATACCTATATGTTCAATATAAGAATTAATATCAACTTTTGCTACTTCAGGTTTAGTACCTTTAGCATCAATAGTTTGTGTATAAGGTATAATTGTATTAAAACAATACATAGGATATTCATCACTATTTGTAATATATAATATTTTACAATCAATAACACCTTCAGCTACAATTTTATCCTCTAAAACTTCAATATTATCTAAAATAGGTTTTCCAGAAACTTTTAAAACTTGTAAAATAGGAGGACATTCTTCATCTAATTTTATAATTTCTTTAATAGATGCTTGATTTTTATTTTTACAAATTAACATAGGATAACTTTGCATATTTTTTTCAATGTTAATTTGTTTATCTAAAGCATATGCGTCTTCTAATATATTCATTTTATCTTCATAGCTAACTTTAATATTACATCCTACATGAATATCTATACCTATTACTCTAGGTTCTCCATCAACATCTTCTAAAATTTGAGTATTTTTTTCTTGTATATCTAAATATACATCACCTATCATATCATCAGTAGCACCTTCAACTTCTATTATACCATTAAAAGGTATATCTTGTTCAAAATATGTAATAATACTATCTTCTTCATCACTTTTATAAAGTATACAGGCTCTAACATCACCAGATATATTTATTTTTTCTAGTTGAGTTCTTATGTCCTTATTAATAATATTAAAATTCACATCTAGTATTTCTTTAATATTAGGTCTACCACTAGATATTTCTATATCATCTTTTATATTAAAACGGTCAAATTTTGTACAAGCTATTCTATTTACATTAATATTAGTTACTTTCATTTGTTTTTCATCAAGTCCATCTATTGTAGAAACTGCCTCTATATTTTCTTTAGCTAAAACTTCAGAAGTAACATCTAAAATAGCCCTAAAACTTACTTTTCTATCATTTATAAGTTTATAATCTAAATTTGTAATAGTACAAGTAGTAAAAACAGTCATACTCTTGTCTATACCTTCCATATTTATAAAATCATTAATAGGATATGTACATTGCATATTGTATATAGGTTTACTGTCACCTTTTGCAACAAATAAAACATTTATGTCTAAATTACCTTTAAAAGTTATTCTATCATTAACTATGTCTTTACTATCTATATATGCTGTTCCATTAGCTTCTAAAACTGTATCTATATCTGGTTTTGTATCTGGAACTATAATATCCCCCTCTATTAAAACTTGGCTAGTTTCTTTTCCTACTTTTTTATCTATTGTTATATCTTTCTTTAAAATTTCCATAAAAAAAGACCTCCTACATATTTTATTTTTATAAAAATATATGTAAAAAAGTCCTTTTTTATAACTTTATTTTGTTTTATCTATTTTAAAAACTTATTTTTCTTTTTATCATTATCTAATATCAAATTAGGGTTTACTGGAAGCTCTGTAATGCGATAATATTCTATACTTTCACATAAAAATTCATCATTTTCTAAACAATAAGTAACTTTACTATTTTTATCATTAACTAATACACTAATACCCATTGAAGACTTTGTAGTCTTTTCTTCTATTAAACTAGTATTTACTAAAATTGCTTTTACATTATCCCTAATTAAAATAATATCTCTATCTTCTAAAATATATTTAATACTTATTAAGTTACTTTTATCACTATAAGCATTTATAAGTTTTTTTCTATTAACTTTAGTTTGATAAGCCTCTAAAGGTATTTTAGCTATTTTACCATTTTCAAATACAAATAACATATGTCCTTTAAAATCATTTGTTATAACAAAATATAATATATTTTCATCTTCTTCCATACCTAAAATATTAGGTAAATAATGCCCTATATTACTAACCTTTACTTCTGGTATATCATATGCTTTTATTTTATACACATTTGATTTATCAGAAAAGAAAATTATTTCAGCTTTATTGTTAGCTTCTATTTCTTGAACAATAACATCTTCATCTTTTAATTTATGCTCCCCAGAAGAACGTAAAGAAACTAAAGTAACTTTTTTAAAATAGTTTTCTTTTGTTAAGAAAAATTTTGCTGTATAATCTTCTATAAGTTCGTGTTCTTCTATTTCTTTTACTTCTTCATGATATATTATTTCTGTTTTTCTTGGTTTTCCGTGTTTTTTAGATACTTCTTTAAGCTCCATACATATTATATTTTTAATAAGTTCTTCACTATCATATATATCTTTTAATTCTTTCATATCTTTTTCTAACTGTTCACGCTCTTTTACACGATTTAAAAGATATTCTTTATTAAGATTTCTAAGTTTTATTTCAGCTATATATTCAGCTTGTTCTTTATCTATATTAAATCCATCTATAAGATTAGGTATAACCATATTATCTTCTTCTGTATCTCTAATAATAGAAATAGCTTTGTCTATATCTAACAATATTTTAGAAAGCCCACTTAAAAGATGATGTTTAGCTTTTTTCTTTTCTAAATCATAAGCCGTTTGTCTTTTTATACATTGTATTCTAAATTTTAACCACTCTGTAAGAATTTCTTTTACACCCATAGTTTTAGGTACACCATCAATAAGTACATTAAAATTACAACTAAAACTATCACTAAGTGGTGTCATAGAATACAATTTATGCATAAGTAATTCTGCATTAGCACTTTTTTTAATATCAATGGCAATTTTTAAACCATTTTTATCAGTTTCATTTCTAACATCATTTATTTCTTTAATTTTATTAGTTTTTACAAGATTAATGATTTTATCAATAATAGCTTCAACAGTTGTAGTATAAGGTATTTCATAAATTTCAATAAGACTATTTTTCTTATCAAATCTATATTTTCCTCTAAGTTTAAAACTACCACGCCCAGTTTGATATATATTATTTATTTCTTTTTCATTATAAATAAGTTCTCCACCACTAGAAAAATCAGGTGCTTTTAAATATTTTTTAATATCAATGTTTTCATTTTTAATAAACTTTATAGTAACATCACAAACTTCTTTTAAATTAAAACTACAAATAGAACTTGCCATACTAACAGCTATACCTTGATTATTAGTAACTAATATATTTGGAAAAGTAGTAGGAAAAAGTACAGGTTCTTTCATACTTCCATCATAGTTATCAATAAAGTCTACTGTATCTTTATCTATATTTTTAAATATTTCTTCGCAAATTTTATCTAGCTTAACTTCTGTATACCTAGAAGCAGCAAAAGCCATATCCCTAGAAAACTGTTTACCAAAGTTACCTTTAGAATCTATAAAAGGAGTAAGTAAAGCATCATTACCCCTTGTAAGACGTACTAAAGTTTCATAAATAGCCATATCACCATGAGGGTTTAATTTCATTGTTTGGCCAACAACATTAGTAGATTTTGTTCTATTTCCTTTTAAAAGTCCCATTAAGTACATAGTATATAATAATTTTCTATGTGAAGGTTTAAAGCCATCTATTTCAGGTATAGCTCTAGATATAATAACACTCATAGCATAAGGCATATAATTTAATTCTAATGTTTTAGTTATTGGTTGTTCTATATAATTATTCATAAAAACTCCTTATTATTTATTAAATATCTGTAAGGTCTATATATTTATAACCATTTTGTTCTATATATTCTTTTCTACCTTTTAAGTTATCCCCAAGTAACATTTCAAACATTTCTTTTGTTTTTTCTACATCTTCAGGTAAAACTTGAACAAGTTTTCTAGTTTCAGGGTTCATAGTAGTTTGCCACATCATTTCAGGTTCATTTTCACCAAGACCTTTTGAACGTTGTATATGATATTTGCCACTTATTTTTTTAATTATATCAGCTTTTTCTTTTTCAGAATATGCAAAATAAGTTTTTTTACCTGTTGTAATTTCATAAAGTGGAGATTCAGCAATAAAAACTTTTTTTTCTTCTATTAAAGTAGGCACTAATTTATAAAGCATAGTAAGTATAAGTGTCCTTATTTGAAAACCATCTACATCAGCATCTGTACAAATAATAATTTTACTCCATCTAAGTTGATTTAAGTCAAAACTATTTAAATCTTTATTATGTTTAGTTTTTATTTCAACACCACAACCTAATACTCTTAATAAATCTGTTATAATATCACTATTAAAAATTTTATCATAGTTAGCTTTTAAACAGTTTAATATTTTACCCCTAACAGGCATTATACCTTGAAATTCTGCATCACGCCCTTGCATACAAGCACCAAGAGCAGAATCACCTTCAACTATATAAATTTCTCTTTTAGTAGTATCTTTAGACCTACAATTAACAAATTTTTCTACTCTATTGTTCATATCTAAAGAACCAGTAAGTTTCTTTTTAATATTTATTCTAGTTTTTTCGGCAGTTTCTCTACTTCTTTTATTTATTAAAACTTGATCAGCTATCTTATCAGCATCAGATTTATTTTCTATAAAATAGACTTCTAAACGTTCTTTTAAAAAGTCAGTCATAGCATCTTGTATAAATTTATTAGTTATAGCTTTTTTAGTTTGATTTTCGTAGCTTGTTTGAGTAGAAAAAGAATTTATAACCATAATCAAACTATCTTCTATATCAGAATAAACTATTTTCTTTTCATCTTTTTTATATAAATTATTAGATTTTATATATTTATCAATAGCAAATACAAAAGCAGATTTTACTGCCTTATCTGGTGAACCACCATATTCTAAAAAGCTAGAGTTGTGATAATATTCTACTATGTTTACTTCATTGTTAAAAGTAAAAGCCATTTCAAATTTGAGTTTGTATTCATCTTTATCTTCTCTATCTTTACCTTTTGTTTCGTGGCTATAATAAACAGGTTCTATAAAACTCTTTTCACCTGCTATTTCTTTTATATAATCTTTTATACCTTCTTCATAACAAAAATAAAAAGTTTCATCTGTTTCTTCATCATAAAGTTCAAATTTAAGCCCAGCATTTACTACACATTGTCTTTTTAAAATTTCTTTAAAATAATCAATTTCTATGTTTATATCAGTAAAAACTTCAGTATCTGGACGCCAATGTATTTTACTACCAGTAGTTTTTATACTAGTTTCTTCTTTTTTTAAGCCTCCTATATTTTCACCTTTTTCAAAATGTAAACTATATTTATAACCATCTCTAATAATTTCTACGTCCATATATTCAGAGCTATATTGTGTAGAACAAAGCCCAAGTCCATTAAGCCCTAAACTAAACTCATAATTTTCACCACTATTATTAAGATATTTACCACCTGCATAAAGTTCACAAAACAAGAGTTCCCAATTATATCTTTCTTCTTTAGGGTTATAATCTACAGGTATACCTCTACCGTTGTCTTCTATACATATAGATTTATCTTTAAAATATGCTATTTTAATTAAATTTCCAAAACCTTCTCTTGCTTCATCAATAGAATTTGATAATATTTCAAAAATAGAATGTTTACAACCTAAAATACCATCAGAACCAAAAATTACAGCAGGTCTTAGTCTTACCCTATCAGCACCTTTTAAAGAGGTAATACTTTCGTTTCCATATTCAGATATTTTTTTTGTATTTTTTTTTGCCATAAAGCTCCTACCTTTTTCATTTTTTATATTTATATTTTTTAATTATTTTAAACAAAAAATTACTCTGTTTTTTAGATTAACAAAAAAATCTAGTTATTGTCAATAGTTTTCTTGAAAATATATTTTAAATTTAATATAATTAATTTATAATTATTATATTATTATAGATTAGAAAGGTATTTTATGTATAAAGAATATTCAAAATATTTAAAAGAAAAATATGGAGAAAAAGTATATAAACTCCCTATATCATTAAAGGAAACTAATTGCCCAAATAGAGATGGTAATGTAGGTTATGGTGGTTGCACTTATTGTGGAGATAAAGGAGTAGGTTTTGAAAATTTATCTGCTAATTTATCTATAAAAGAACAACTTTTAAAAAATAAAGAACATATAACAAAAAAATTTAATGCAAAAAAATTTATAGCATATTTTCAAAGCTACTCTAATACATATATTCCACTTGATTTATTTGAAAAATATGTAAATGAAGCAGTAATGGAAGATATAGTAGATATTTCTATATCTACAAGGCCAGATTGTATAAGTATTGAATATTTAGAAGTTTTAAAAAATATAAAGAATAGTTATAATATAGATATAACAATAGAATTAGGTTTACAAACAGTTAACTATAAAACTTTAAATAAAATAAATAGAGGACATACATTAGCAGAATATATTCAAGCAGTAAATTTTATAAAATCTTATAATTTTAATGTGTGTACACATATAATATTGAATTTACCTTGGGACACAATAGAAGATACAATAGAAACAGCTAAAATAATATCTGTTTTAAATACAAACTTTGTAAAATTACATGCCCTTTACATTGAAAAAAATACAATACTTGCTAAACAATATTTAAACAATGAGTTTACTATGCTACCTGTTGAAGATTACATAGAAAAAGTTATAACATTTTTAGAATATTTGTCACCTGATATAGCAATACAACGTATTATAAGTAGAGCTCCAGAAGAATTTACTTTATTTTCAAATTGGGGTATGAGTTGGTGGAAAATAAGAGACAATATAATAGAAAAAATGATAGCTGAAAATAGGTTTCAAGGTCGACTTTTTAATTATTCTAGCAATAAAGCACTTAAAAAGTTTGACTAATTTATATTTACATAGTATATTTATATTATAAAAAATTTGGAGGTTTATTAATGAGATATATATCAGATTTAAAAATAGATGAAACAGTAGTTGAGCATTATCTTTGCAAAAAAAAGCAAACTTTAAAATCACGTGCTGGTAAAAACTACCTTTCGTTACTTCTTCAAGATAAAACAGGCACTATAAATGCTAAAGTTTGGGAACTTAATAATCAAATACAAAGTTTTGAAGAAAATGATTTTATAAAAATAGATGGTACAGTTTTATCATATCAAAATGAACCACAACTTAATATAAGAAAAATTAGACGTAGTGAAGAAGGCGAATATAACCCTATGGACTATATACCTTCAACAGATAAAAATATTGAAGAACTTTATAAAAAAATTGTAAATATTATAAACAGTTTAGAAAATCAATATATTAAAATACTTTTAGAAAATATTTATATTAAAAATAATGAATTAAGAGAAAGATTTAAAATACATTCAGCAGCTAAAAGTATGCACCATAGCTATATGGGTGGTCTTTTAGAGCATAGTTTGTCTATATGTGAAATTTGTGACTTTTTATCTAAACATTATAGTAATGTAAACAGAGATATACTTATAGCCTCTGCACTTTTACATGATGTTGGTAAAATGTTTGAATTATCACCTTTTCCAGATAACGACTATACAGATGATGGACAACTTTTAGGACATATTATTATAGGTACAGAGCTTGTAACAAAAGAAACAAATAAAATAGAAAATTTTCCACATCAATTAAAGTCACTTTTAAAACATAGTATAATTTCTCATCATGGAGAATATGAATTTGGCTCACCTAAAAGACCTAAAACAATAGAAGCATTTATTTTACATTGTGCAGATGAACTAGATGCAAAAGTTAAAATGTATGAAGATGCAATATTAGCCGATAACACCAATGGTAACTGGGTTGGTTATCATAAAATGTTAGCAAGAAATATTAGGAAAACTACATTTTAATGTATAATGATAGTGAAAAAATATCTGCCAATGAGATAAATAAATATTGTTATTGTCAATACAGTTGGTATTATGAAAGACTTTATGGACAAAAAAATATTAGAGAAAGCTATAAAACTGGAAAAGAATTTAAATATAAAACAAAACAAAATCAATTTAAGTACAAAACAAAACAAAACCAATTTAAATACAAAGCTAAAAATAAAGAAAATGAATTTAAATATAAAACATTAGAAAATTTTAAAAGAGGTGTAGCCTTTCACGATGATTTTTTAGAAAAAAGAAAGTCAATATTAATTACTAGATTTATTGTATTATTTATAGTTTTAGGATTTTTGACAGTTTTATTATTATGGATATTAAAATTAGTGAATATTTGGTAATAACTCTTGTTATTATTATTACTTTATTAGTATTAATATTATTTAAACCTAAACCTATAAAAAAAAGTAAATCTAGAGGGTTAGCCCCTTTTGGTTATAGATTATTTTATACAGACCAAAATGCTAAAAATAAAAAATCTAATGTTATATACAAAAAAATACTTTATTCAGAAAAATATAATATACAAGGTAAACCAGATTTTGTATTTAAAAAATTTAATACTTGTTATGTAATAGAACTTAAAAGTGGGAGCATAAAAGATGAACCTATGCCTCATACTGGCGATTTAATGCAACTAGTAGCATATTTTTTAATTATTAAAGACTTATATGGTTATAGAGTAAAAAAAGGTAAACTTATATATAATGATTATTCATTTACAATAAGAAATACCAGACGTTTAAGAAAATGTGTTTTAAATATATTAGAAGATATGCGATATATGTTAAAAACTGGCGAAGGTGAAGCAAATTGTAGTTTTGTACATTGTAGATATTGTTTATGTAGGCAAACTGTTTGCGAATTTGCAAAAAATCTTAATAAAAAGAAATAATTTTGGTGATTTTATGAATGAAAAAGAAAAAAATTTTGATAAAAAAAATATAGAAAGAGTTTTAAATATAACAGATGAAAAGCTTTTAGCTAAAGCTTTACAACAATATTTAAATTCAGATAAAATAGATATAAAAAAAGGAAATTAAAATGAACATTAAAAAAAATGATTACTTTGATATAGATATAATTGATATTGGTATAAATGGAGAAGGTATTGGTAAAATAGATAATTTTACTGTTTTTGTTGAAGGTGCTTTACCTAATGAAAAAGTAAATATAAAAATTATAAAGGTAAAAAAAAATTATGGTTATGGTAAACTTATAAAAATACTAATACCTTCACCATTTAGAAAAGAACCTATATGTGAACATTTTGGAAAATGTGGAGGTTGTAACCTTTTACATCTTGATTATAATGAACAACTTAATATAAAATCTAATTTTATACAATCAAATTTAAAAAAAATTGCAAAAATAGAAAATATAAAAGTACCTAAAGCTATTGGTATGGACAAACCATTTAATTATAGAAATAAAGCTAGTTTTCCTATAAATTTTACAGATAAAGTAAATATAGGATTTTATAAACCTCGTTCACACAATATAATAAATATAGATAATTGTATAATACAAAATCCTATAAATAATGTTATTATAGAAAAAACAAGAGAATTTATAAAAGAAAGTAATATTTCTATATATGACGAAAATACAGGTAAAGGTGATTTAAGACATATTGTAACTAGAATAGGTAATAAAACAAATGAGCTTCTAATATGTTTTGTAATAAATAATAATAAATTTTTATACAAAGATTTACTTATAAAAAAATTTAAAGATATAACTAATTTAGATAGCATTGTTATAAATTATAATACTAATAATAACAATGTTATTTTAGGGGATAAAATAGAAACTATTTTTGGAAAAGGTTATATTGTAGATTATATTAAAGATTTAAAATTTAATATATCCCCCCTATCCTTTTATCAAGTTAACCCTATTCAAACAGAAGTATTATATGAAACTGCTTTAAATTTTTGCAATTTAAAAGATAATGAAATAGTTTTTGATGCCTATTGTGGTATAGGTACTATTTCTTTATTTTTAGCTAAAAATTGTAAAAAAGTATATGGTATAGAAATTGTACCAGATGCTATAAAAAATGCTAAAGAAAATGCTAAACTTAATAATATAAATAATACAGAATTTTTTGTTGGTAAATCTGAAGAAATTATTCCAAAACTTATATTTGAACAAAATATATATCCAGATGTTATAGTAGTAGACCCACCAAGAAAAGGTTGTGATAAACTATTGTTAGATGCAATAGTTAAAACAGATATTAAAAACCTTGTATATGTATCTTGTGATAATTCTACTTTAGCTAGAGATATTGAATATTTATCTAATTTTGGTTTTAAATTAGATAAAATACAACCTGTAGATATGTTTTGTATGACAACACATATAGAATGTGTAGCTTTAATAACTAGATAATACTAGAAAGAAGGATTAACTATGATACAATCAAAAGTAAAAGATACTTTTAAAGAATTAGGCATAAATTTTAATACAGACTTTAATTCTAGTAATAACTGTTTAGATTTATTAATATGTGATAACATAAAAAATTATAAAAAAGGATTAAAAAATAGTTTAAAAATATACAAAAATTTTAATTTTGATACATTAATATTTAAAATAGATTTTATTTATAATGAAGATAATAGTAGTAATTTAGAAAATACAATAACTATTTTAAATAGATTTATTGATATATGTAAGTTAAAAAAGCCTATTTTTATGAATAAATATTTATGTGAAACAGAAGATAACATTTTAAAAGAAACTATATTTTTTTATTGGGACTTATCTAAAGAAAAAATTAAAATAAAAAATCTTATAAAAGAAATTTTATTTTTAAATAATGATGGTTTTATAGAATTAACTTCATCTGTATTTTTTATAGATACAAATAACTGTATATTGCTTAATTTTTATGATGATAAAATAATAAAAATATTAAGTAATAATAATGATAATTTTAAAAAAATTTATAAAAAATACAAAAAATTAATTATTAATAAAAATTAATTAACATAAGAGGTGTTAACAATGATTTTAAATGATAAATTTTTTGGTACATTAACTAAAACATATTTTAATAGATATGAAACTGTGTCCAATATAAATTTTATTGGTATTCAAAATGAAATAGAACTTAAATTTGAAACATTTTCTGATGAAGATTTAAAGTATTTTTCTGAAGAAGGAATATATGAAGAATATAACAATGAATTACTATTTGAAGAATATTCTACAATATATCAATCATTTATAAAAAATTTAGATAAAATTACCCCTGAAATTTTACAAGCTATTCGTAAATATCAAAATGAATGTTATGATGATTCAGACTATACTTCAAGTTTTAAATATTTTGAAAATGACAAAGATGTTATAGAAAATATAGAACTTTTACAAATTACTTTTCAAATTGACCCTTTTGGAGTTGTTAAAGACACCAAGTTATATAAAGAAATGGTTAAAGATAAAGAAAATGAATTAAAATGTATGGTTTTAGTTTTTAATGCTGAATGGGTTAATGATGATTATAGACTTTTAAGTGTTGCTATTGTTAATGAAAAAGTTGTTTATGTTTCAGAAGAAAATCTTTCTGATTAGATAAATAGGAGGTAATTTTTTGGAAAGAAAAAAACATAGTGAAATAGAAAGAAGTATTATAAAAAAATATAGAAAAACTATATGGCGTGGATTTATAAAAGGTATTCAAAAATATGACCTTGTAAAAGAAAATGATAAAATCGCTGTTTGCATATCTGGTGGAAAAGATTCTATGCTACTTGCTAAACTTATGCAAGAACTACAAAAACACGGAAAATTTCATTTTGATTTAAAATTTATAGTAATGAACCCAGGTTATAGTAAAGAAAATTTAGAAAAAATAATATATAATGCTAGACTTTTAAACATACCTATTACTATTTTTGAAACAAGCATTTTTGATATAGTTGTAGATATAGAACAAAACCCTTGTTATCTTTGTGCTAGAATGCGTAGAGGACATTTATATAGTAAAGCTAAAGAGCTTGGCTGTAATAAAATTGCTTTAGGACACCATTTTGATGATGTTATAGAAACAATTCTTATGGGAATGATATATGGTGGACAAGTTCAAACTATGATGCCAAAATTACATAGTCAAAATTTTGAAGGTATGGAGCTTATAAGACCTATGTATATGGTAAGAGAAGAAGACATTATAGCTTGGGCTAAATATCATAATTTAGAATTTTTAAGATGTGCTTGTAGATTTACAGAAAATATAGACTATAATAACGAAAAAGAAAGTGGTTCAACACGCCAAAATATAAAAAATCTTATAAGAAACCTTAGAAAAGATAATCCTAATATAGAAAAAAATATATTTAATAGTGTAGAAAATGTAAATTTAAGTACAATTATAGGATATCATAAAGATGGTAATTCTTATAACTTTTTAGATGATTATGAAGAACGTAGAAAAAAAAAGAGCTTATAGCTCTTTTTTTTTATGTAAATGTCGAGTTATTTTTATATTTTAAGTATAAAATATAGCAAATTTTTCTTATATTTATCTATATAATTTTATATATAAAAGCTAATGGAGGGATTAGATGCAATTAGAAATTTATGTAGATATATTATTTTTAATAAATTTTATTATGGTTTATTTTATATTTTTTATAGTAAATAAACTTTTAAAAGATAAAATTAGTTTAAAAAGAATACTATTTAGTTCATTTTTTGCAACACTCCTTTATATTTTAACTATTATTTTTATACCATATAATAAACTTTTAAGTATTGTTATAATATCATTTATATTTATATTATCAATACTAATTGGTTTTAAACCAAAAACTATTAAAGATTTTACTAAAATATTTTTATTAGTAAACATAATAGCATTTTGTATAGGTGGAGGAAGTATTGCTATTTTCTACTATACAAATTTTAATTATTTTTTAACTATTACAATGGAAAATTTTCAAGTAAAATTTTTAGTTATAGCTATTATAAGTACATATATAATTATTAAAATATTTTTAAGTTGGTATAAAAAAATTTTTATACAAAAACAAAGCTTTTATAATATTACACTACATAAAAATAATATAAATGTAACATTAAATGCACTTTTAGATACAGGTAATAACTTAAAAGAACCTATAACAAAAAAACCTGTTATAATAGCTGAATTTATTGCACTAAAACCTATATTACCAGAAAAACTAAAGGAAATATTTTATGAAAAACAAGAAGATAATTTAAATAAACTATTAGAATTAGGTCATAATGCTGACATAAGACTTATACCTTTTAAAAGCGTAGGCAAAAAAAATGGTCTTTTAATAGGTACAAAAATTGATATGATAGAAATACATACAGAAAATAAAATAATACTAAAAGATGTTATTGTAGCTATATCAAACTTTAATTTGTGTAATGATAATTTTTATAATGCACTTTTAAACCCTGAACTTATAAATTGTTTTAATTAAGCATAAAAAATGGAGGTAATAGTATGCTTACTATGAAAAATATACTTAAAAATATTATAAATATATTTAAAGAAAAAGAAAACGAAAATATATTTTATATAGGTGGTACAGATGTTTTACCAGAACCACTAACAAATGATGAAGAAGCTGAAATAATAGCTCTTTTAGGTACTGAAGAAGATGAAATGGCAAAAGCTAAACTTATAGAGCGTAATTTACGACTTGTTGTATATATAGCAAGAAAATTTGAAAATACAGGTGTAAATGTAGAGGATTTAATTTCTATTGGAAGTATAGGACTTATTAAAGCTATAAACACTTTTAAATGTGATAAAAACATAAAATTAGCTACATATGCTACTAGATGTATAGAAAATGAAATACTTATGTATTTGAGAAGAAACACCAAAACTAAAACAGAAGTATCTATTGATGAACCTTTAAATGTAGATTGGGAAGGAAATGAACTTTTATTATCTGATATATTGGGAACAGATGTTGACATAATATATAAAAATTTAGAAGAAGAAGTTGACAGAGAACTTTTAAAAAGAGCAATAAAAAAACTAGATAAAAGAGAACGTATTATTATAGAACTTAGATATGGTATATTTTCTGATGGTATAGAAAAAACTCAAAAAGAAGTAGCAGATATGTTAGGTATATCACAATCATATATTTCTAGGTTAGAAAAAAGAATAATAAACAGATTAAAAAAAGAATTTTTAAAAATGATGTAAAATTAATATTGATTTTAAAATAAGTATATGATATACTTCTAAAAGTAATTAAAATTATATATAGACAGTTCGAAACCCTCCTGTCTTTAAACAAAACTAGGTCAAATTAAATTTTTAAATAAATATGCTTTATTTATTTGCTTATTTATAACTATAAATTTTTTTGAGCTATATTAATAGCTCTTTTTTAAATAAACTAATATTTTATATTATCTTCTATTTTTAATTTGACATAGTTTTAAGCAAGGTTTTAACTGTTTAAATTGTGTTTTAAAAATGGAGGATTTTTTTATGAATAACTTAATTAGGTATTCTATAATTGAAGAAAAAAATAAAAGAGAATTTTTACTTCTTATTGGTAGTGGTTGTAAATGGAAAAAATGCAGTTTTTGTGATTATCATACTGATTTTAACAAAGATGAAGAATATTGTTATAATATAAATGAAAAAGAATTAAATAAAGTTACAGGAAAATATAATACTTTAGAAATTGTAAATTCTGGTAGTTTTGTAGATTTAGACAAAAAAACTATGAAAAAAATTGAAAGTGTGTGTATAGAAAAAAATATTAATACATTACATTTTGAATGCCATTGGCTACATAAAGATAAAATTAAAGATTTAAAAGAACAATTTAATAAACTAGGTATAACGGTAAAAACTAAAATAGGTATAGAAAGTTTTGATTATTATTATAGAGAAAGTTTTTTAAATAAAGGTATTGAAGAAAAAGATATAAATGTTATAAAAAAATATTTTGATGAAGTATGTTTATTACAAGGTTTACCAGGACAAAGTGTAGAATTTATGTTAAAAGATATAGCTTTAGGACTTGAACATTTTGAAAGAATATGCATAAATATAATGGTAGAAAATAAAACTAAAATTAAACCAGACCCTAATACAATAGAAAACTTTATTAAATATATTTACCCTATATATAAAGATAATAATAGAGTAGATATTTTATTAAATAATACAGATTTTGGTGTTGGAGGTAATAAAAATGATTAATAATGAAATACTTTTAATATTTTCTTTATTTTTTATTTATGGACTTGTTTTAATTTGGTTTTATTTATTTGGTGAAAAAGGACTTTTATGTTTTATAGTTTTTACAACAATATTAGCTAATATAGAAGTAATTTTGGTTATAAAAGCATTTTCTTTAGAACAAACTTTGGGAAATATTTTATTTGGTGCTAGTTTTCTAGCAACAGATATGTTAAGCGAATTTTATGGGAAAAATAGTTCAAAAAAGGCTGTTATAATAGGTATTTTAACTTCTATATCTTTTGTTATTTTATCTCAAAGTTGGCTTTTATATGATGTGATTAATGGATTAGATGAACCTTTTAAAATAATTTTTTCAAATACACCTAGAGTTATGTTATCTAGTTTAGTAGTATATGCTATAAGTCAATTTTTTGATGTCTGGATTTATCATAAATGGTGGACTTTTACACAAAAAATAAGTGGTGATAAAAGAAAATATCTATGGCTTAGAAATAATGGTTCTACATTAACATCACAATTTATAAACTCTTTATTATTTACATTTTTTGCATTTTATGGAACTTATAGTTTAAATACACTTTTAAATATATTTATTTCTAGTTATGTTATTTTTATTGTAACTAGCATTTTAGATACACCTATTATATATTTATCTAGATATTTATATGAAAATAAAATTATTAAATGAATATTTATAAAACAATTTTTTATTCAGTCTAAAATTTGACATATATATCTTGAAAATTTATAAATTTTATGATATTATTTTAAGGAGAAAATTTTATAATTTAGGAGGAATAGCCTATGCTCAAAAGACTTTCAATTATGAAAAAAATGTTCCTAGGATTTAGTATTATAATATTATTTACTATTATACTTTATTTTGTATCAATTAAAACATTAAGTTCTACTAATATTACTTCTACAAATACACTGAATACTAATGAAGATATAATAACTGCTAGTGTAAAAGCATATCAAGGTGCTGTTAATTTTAGAGTTCAATCTTTAGTATATAAAAGTGCAGGTTCAGTAACTATTGATAATGTTGATAAAGCTAAAGAAGACCTTATTAATGCTTTTCAATCAGCTTTAACAGCATTAAAACAATATTATGATATATGTAAACTATATAATAGAACTGAAGAAATGGCTGATATACAACAAAGTATTAAAGATTTAACTGAGTATCACACTCTAAATATGGAATCTATTTCAGAACGTATTTTACCTAATCCAAATTATGCAAGAATTGCTGAAATAGAAGCTAAACATAAAGAATTAGGTAATAGAGCCTTTATAAAAATAGCTGATGGTCCTGAAAAAAGTTTTACTACTTTTAGAAAATCTAATGAAATGTTAACTCAAACTATTCATAACCGTATATTACTTATTCACTTTTTATTTTTATTAATACTTATTTTAAGTATTTTAGTTGCTATTATTATTTCTAAAAGTATTAAAAACCCTATTAAAAAATTACAAGATGCTACTTTAGAAGTATCTAAAGGTAACTTTAATGTTAATCTTCCTTTAGATTCTAAAGATGAAATTGGAGCTTTAGCACAATCTGTTAGTAAAGTAATCTCTACATTAAGTGCTATTTCTTATGATATAAAAGATTTTACAAATAAATTTGAAGAAGGTAGTATATCTGCTAGAATAGATGAAGAATACTACTCTGGTAATTTTAAAGAAGTTGCAGTTTCTATAAATGCTATAATTGAAAGTATGACTAAAGATGTATTGTATATAATTTCTAAAATAGAAGAACTAGGAGATGGAAATTTCTATGGTGAAATTAAAGATTTTCCTGGTGAAAAATCAATTGTAAGTAATAAATTAATATCTATACAATCTTCTGTAAAAAATGTATTTAATGATATAATGAGGCTTATAGATACTGCTAAGGAAGGTAATTTAGAAATTAGACTTGATACTGAAGAATATGTTGGTGGCTGGAAAGAAATTATAGAAGGTTTAAACTCTTTTGCAGATAATGTTATAGAACCTACAAGAGAAGTTGAATACGTTCTTAGTGAATTTGAAAAAGGTAACTTTTCTACTAGAATGGTAAAAACATACAAAGGTGAATTTGATATTATTAAACAATTTGTAAATAATACTGGTGAAAGTATAAATTCATACATAAGCGAAATATCTGAAATATTAACTAAAATGTCTAATAAAGACTTTATAATTCATATGGACAAAGAATATATTGGAGACTTTAAACAAATTGAAGAAGCTATTAGACTTATTGTTAGAAACCTTAACATATTAATACATGACATAGTTTCTTCAGCAGGACAAGTATCTGATGGTGCTAGACAAATTTCTGAAGCTAGTATTGGTTTAGCAGAAGGTGCTACTGAACAAGCTAGTGCTATTGATAAACTTAATAGAACAGTTGCTACTATATCTCAACAATCTGCTAATAACTCTTTAAGCTCACAAAAAGCAAATAAAGTAGCTTTAGAAACTAAACAAAATGCTGCTAATGGAAATAAACAAATGGATAATATGTTATCAGCTATGGAAGAAATTAATATTGCATCTAATAGTATATCTAATATTATTAAAGTTATAGATGATATTGCATTCCAAACTAATATACTTGCCCTTAATGCTGCTGTAGAGGCTGCTCGTGCTGGTGAACATGGTAAAGGTTTTGCTGTTGTAGCTGAAGAAGTTAGAAGCCTTGCTGGTAGAAGTCAACAAGCTGCTAAAGAAACAACAGAACTTATAGAAAGCTCTGTTGCTAAAATTTATGAAGGTTCAAAAATTGCTAATTTAACTGCTGAATCTTTAATAAGTATTATAAGCCAAATAGATGAAATTTCAAGTCTTGTTGAAGAATGTGCTAATGCATCTAAAGAACAAGAAAAGTCTATTGAAGAAATTGGTTATAGTATAAATCAAATTGCAGCTGTTACACAAGCTAATACTGCAACTAGTGAAGAATCTGCAGCTTCTGCTGAAGAACTTTCAAGTCAAGCTGATGTATTTTTCGCATCTGTTTCAGATTTTAAATTAAAAGATAATTAATATGTTTTAAGTATATCTGTAGATATACTTAGCATATGTACATATGCTAAAAAACTATTATCCCAATGGTTAATAGTTTTTTATTTTAATATTTCTCACATAATAAAAAAACTTATTACTTAGTAATCCTGTTGTATTTAATTGAATTTTAATAACTGTTATATGTTTTATTTTAATTATTGGACTAACATTTTTTATAGTTACATAAAGTGTTACATTTATAGATTAAGTGTTACTTATTTGTAACACTTTTTATTTATTATCATAATATAAATTAGTAGTAAATTTATTATAATTATATTACTAAAATTTTTTAAAAATATAACTTTAGGAAGTTTTTAACTATGGGTATGCCAATAATTACACCAGAGACAGGAACAAGAGAACAAACTATTACAGATATTATTACTTCTGTAACTTTAGAACAAACAGCTTTATCACACATTTTAAATACTGAAGGTGAAAAAATTCAAAAAATAGTTGCAAAATCAGAAAGTGTTGAAGAATTACTTGCTATTAATAAATCTGTAAATAATATGGTAGATAGTATTACTAAATTAGAACTTCTACTTCAGAATAAGCTTCAATTATTTGAAAATTGTTTAGGTAAATAAGTTATAAATGAATAAAACAAATAAAAAGAGTTAGTTTAAACTAACTCTTTTTATTTGTTTTATTCATTTTCTGTAATACCTGTTAAAACTCTAAGTGTTACTATTCTATTTTTTTCTATTTCTTCAACTATAAATTTTACACTACCAATTTTTATAGTATCACCTTTATCTGGAAACTTACCAAGAGTTTCTATAATAACTCCACCTATAGATTCAAAATCTTCAGATTCAAATTTTGTACCAAGCATTTCATTTACATCTTCTATTTTAGTAGCACCTTCAATAATATACTCATTATCTTTGATAATTTTTATATCTTCATCATGTTCATCATATTCATCAGCAAGGTCACCTACTATTTCTTCTAACATATCTTCAAGAGTAACTATACCAGATGTACCACCATATTCGTCTAAAATAACAGCCATAGGTATTCTATTAATACGCATTTCAGCAAATAATTCTCTAAGACATTTAGATTCATAAGTAAAGAAAGGCTCTCTCATATAATCTCTTATACTAAATTCTTTAGACCTATCTACAAATAATAAATCTTTTAAAGAAATTATACCAATTATATTATCAATAGTTTCTTCATAAACTGGCATTCTTGAACAAGTTTCTTCTTTAAATAAAGCAGTAAGTTCTTCATGAGTAGCTTCAACATTAATTGCTATAATGTCTGTCCTTGGAACCATTACATCTTCTGCATCACTATTAGCAAAATATACTACATTATTTATCATTTCTCTTTCATCTATTTCTAAAACACCTTCTTCGTGGCTAACATTAACCATTGTAAGAAGTTCAGATTCTGTAATAGTTGGTGTTTTAGCATCTTTTTTAACTCCTAAAAGTTTTAAAATAAATCCTGTTATAAAATTTAAAATAATTATAAAAGGTGTAAATACTAGCATACAAAGTTTAATAAATTTTACAACAGTAAGAGAAACTTTTTCAGCATTTTTAGTAGCAAAAGTTTTTGGTGTAATTTCACCAAATATAAGAATAATAACTGTAAGTACACCTGTTGCAATACCAACACCTTTACTACCAACAGCATCTACAATAATAACTGTAGCTAAAGAAGATGCACCAATATTAACAAGGTTATTACCTATTAATATTGCACTTAAAAGTTTACCTGGGTCTTCTAATACACTTTGTATAAGAGTAGCATTTTTTACATTTTCGTCAATCATTGTTCTAAGCCTTATTTTACTAATTGAAGTAAGAGCTGTTTCTGACATTGAAAAAAATGCTGAAAAACCAATTAAAATAACTAAGATTATAATCTGCAAACTGGCAGTTTCCAAATAAAATCACACTCCTAAAAATTTAATAATTATTATAATTTTGATAATATAAATATTTTTATCAAAAAATTATATGTATTATAACATAAAATTAGCATAATTAAAAGTCTTAAATTAACTCATTTTAAACTTATTTAGGCATTTTTCCTTTAATTACATATATATTTAAAAACTATATTGTATATTTTATATATGTGTAAATGGCTTATTTTAAGGTTTTTTTAATATTTTATATATTTAACAAAATTTAATATATATTTTTATATCTTTATTTTTTCTTTATTTTCTTTTATTTTCTTTTGTTTTCTTATATTTTTATAAATATTTATATTGACATAATTTATACATATACTTAAAATGTTATTATGATTTATTTTATTTAGGAGGTTTTTATGTCAAACTTTATTATTTTATCAGATAGTTCTTGTGATTTACCTGAAAATTTAAGACAACAATTTAATATTGATGTTGTACCTTTTTATATTTCATTTGATAAAGAGAATTATTTAAAAGAAAATATAGATATAAAAATATATGATTTTTATGAAAAGATTGTTTCTGAAAAAATCATTCCAAAAACTTCTTTACCATCTATGGAAGACTATTGTGAATATTTTAAAAAACATTTAGATAATGGACTTGATATACTATGTTTTACTATTTGTTCAGAACTTAGTGGATCGTATCAAAGTGCTGTAAATGCTGCTAATATAATGCTTGAGGATTACCCAGAAAGAAAAATATTAGTAATAGACTCTAGAAAAGCTACAGTTGCTCAAGGTTTATTAGTTATAGAAGCATCTAAAATGCAAAAAGCTGGTTTTTCTATAGAAGAAACATTTGAAAAAATGGAACAATTAAAACATGAGGGTATAATAGTTTTTACAATTGATACATTAGAATATTTACAAAAAGGCGGTAGAATAGGAAAAGCCTCTGCACTAGCAGGTAGTTTACTTAATATAAAACCTATTCTATTATTAGATAATGGTATTTTAGAACCTCACTCTAAAGTTAGAGGCAGAAAAAAATCTCTTTCAGAAATTTTAAAAATATTTAATGAATATATTAAAGATGATATTAACAAATATGAAGTAGCAATAGCACACGCTCATTGTAAAGATGAAGCAATAGAACTTGAAAAAAACTTAAATGAAAAATATAATATAAAATTAAGCTATCCTATATTTGATATAGGTGTAACAGTTGGTGCTCATACTGGTGCTACTGCTATTGGTGTTGGTTTTATAAAAAAATTTGATGCATAGGTGATTTTATGGAAAATGATATATTAGAATTATTAGAAAAAAACAGTAGAATATCTTTTGAAGATATGGCAAGTATGCTTGGAACTACAAAAGAAAATATAGAATCTACTGTAAAAAAATTAGAACAAAATAAAACTATATGTGGCTATACAACTCTTATAAATTGGGATAAAACAGAAAAAGAAGGTGATTATATTACTTCTTTAATAGAAGTTAAGGTTACACCTCAAAGAGAACAGGGTTTTGACAAAATAGCCAAAAGAATATATAGTTTTGATGAAGTTAAATCTGTATACTTAATGTCTGGCACATTTGATTTATTAATTGTTGTAGAAGGCAAAAATATTAAAGACATATCTTCTTTTGTATCTAGTAAATTAGCTACTATAGACTGTGTACTTAGCACTTCTACTCATTTTGTACTAAAAAAATATAAAGACCATGGAGTTATAATAGATGAAAACACACCAAATGATGAAAGGATAATTATAACACCATGAGTTTAGTATCAAAACATATACAAGATATACCATATTCTGGTATTAGAAAATTTTTTGATATTGCAAGTGAAGTTGAAGGGGTAATCTCTCTTGGTGTGGGAGAACCTGATTTTAATACCCCTTGGACTTGTACAGAAAAAGCAATATATACATTAGAACAAGGCAAAACAACTTATACATCTAATGCTGGTCTTTTAGAACTTAGACAAGAAATATCAAAATATATAAAAAATACTTTAAATACTAATTATTGTCCAAAAACTCAAGTATTAGTTACAGTTGGAGCTAGTGAAGGTATAGACCTTGCACTTAGGGCAGTAGTTTGTCCTGGTGATGAAGTTTTAGTAGTAGAACCTTGTTTTGTATCTTATAAACCTTGTATAACTATGTGTGGTGGTATACCTGTTGTTATAAGTACAAAAGCTGAAAACAATTTTAAATTAACTCCAAAAGATATTTTACCAAAATTAAATAATAAAACAAAAGCTATTATTATATCTTATCCTAATAATCCTACTGGTGCTATTATGGAAAAAGAAGATTTAGAAAAAATAGCTAATATTTTAAAAGATAAAAATATATTAGTTATTAGTGATGAAATTTATTCAGAGCTTACTTATGAAAATATACAACATACTTCTATTTCTCAATTTGAAGGTATGTATGAAAAAACAATAGTTTTAAATGGATTTTCTAAAGCTTTTGCTATGACAGGTTGGCGTTTAGGTTTTGCTGTTGGTCCTAAAGATATTATTTCTGCTATGACAAAAATACATCAATATATTATTATGTGTGCACCTACTATGAGCCAATATGCTGGTCTTGAAGCTTTAACTTCTTGTATGGAAAATGTATATAAAATGAGAAAAGAATATAATATGCGTAGAAAATTTATGTTAAATGGTTTTAGAGAAATGGGAATTGAATGTTTTGAAGCTCTAGGTGCTTTTTATCTATTTCCTTGTATAAAATCTACTGGTTTATCTTCACAAGAATTTTGTGAACGTTTAGTTTATGAAAAAAAAGTAGCAGTAGTTCCAGGTACTGCCTTTGGTGAATGTGGTGAAGGTTTTGTAAGATGTTCTTATGCATACTCTATTGAAGAAATAAAGGAAGCATTACTTCGTATAAAAAAATTTATACAAAGTTTATAAGGAGATAATTTATGAATTATTTAATTATTGCAGAAAAGCCTTCTGTAGCAAGGGATATTGCAAAAGTTTTAAATTGTACTAAAAAAGGTGAAGGATATCTTTATAATGATAAATATATTATATCTTGGGCTATTGGACATTTAGTAACCCTTTATGAACCTGAAGAATATGACGAAAATTTGAAAAAATGGGATATGAATACATTACCTATAATACCTAAAGAGCTAAAGTTAAAAGCTATTAAAAATACTAGAGAACAATTAAAAATAATACATAATCTTATAAATTTAGAAAGTGTAAAAGAGCTTATATGTGCTACTGATAGTGGGCGTGAAGGTGAACTTATATTTAGATATATATATGAAATTACAAAATGTACAAAACCTTTTAAAAGATTATGGATTTCTAGTATGACAAATGAAGCTATAAAAGATGGATTTAAAAATTTAAAAGATGGTAAAGAATATGACAATCTTTATTTATCTGCTAAATGTAGGTCTGAAGCTGATTGGCTTGTAGGTATAAATGCATCTCGTAGTTTTACATTAAAATTTAATTCTTTATTATCTATAGGACGTGTTCAAACCCCTACCCTTGCTATATTAGTAGATAAGCACAAAGAAATAGCAAATTTTAAAATTCAAGAATATTTTGAAATAGAAGTAAATTTTAAAACATTAGAAGAAAAAGCTCAATATTATAAGGGCATATGGATAGATGAAAAAAACGAAACTAAAATATTAGATAAAGAAAAAGCTAAAAATATTTTAGAAACTATAAAAAATAAAAATGGTATTGTTGAAAATATAGAAAATGAAACTAAAAAAGTTCCACCACCTTTATTATATGACTTAACAGAACTACAAAGGGAATGTAATAAAAAATTTTCATATTCAGCACAAAAAACATTATCAATAGCACAAAATTTATATGAAAAAAGAAAACTTATTACATACCCTAGAACAGATAGTAGATACTTATCTAAAGATATGGTTTCAAAATTAGAGCCTACATTAAAAATGTTAAACAATATAGATAATTATAGTAAATTTTTAAATTATGTATTTTCTTTAGAAAAATTACCTATAACAAAACGTATAATAGATGACAATAAAGTAACAGATCACCACGCTATTATACCTACTTTATATAAACCTAATTTATCAACATTATCAAAGGAAGAATTTAATGTATATGACCTTATAGTAAGACGTTTTATAGCTGTATTTTATCCTAATTATATTTATGACATTACAAAAATTACTACAAAGATAGAAAATCATTTATTTATAACAAAAGGCACAACTATAAAAAATGAAGGGTTTATGTTATTAAATTTAAAAACAGAAAAGGAAAAGAAAGAGGAAAACATTTTGCCTAATGTAAAAAAAGGTCAAGAAGTTTTAAATGAAAAATGTCAAATATTGACTAAAAAAACTACTCCACCTAAACCATATAATGAAGCTACACTTCTTTCTGCTATGGAAAATGCTGGACGCTTTGTAGATAATGAAAATTTAAAAGAACAATTAAAAGAATCTGGACTTGGTACACCTGCTACAAGAGCATCTATTATAGAACGTTTAATAAAAGTAGGTTATGTTGAAAGAAAAGGCAAAACTTTAATACCTACTGAAAAAGGTATAAACCTTATAGAAGTAGTACCAAAAGAATTAAAATCACCCGAAACAACTGGCAAGTGGGAAAAAGGACTTTCTTCTATATCAAAAGGAAATATGGAACCAAAAGTATTTATGGATAGTATAAACAGATATGTTAATTTTTTGGTAGACTATGCAAAAAAAGCTAATAGTAAAATTATAGTTGATGAAAAAAAATATAATGAATATAAAAAATCAAATAAATACAAGTCATTAGAAAAGTTTGGCTTATGTCCTAAATGTAATAATGATATTTTAGAAAATAGCAAAGGTTATTACTGTTCTAATTGGAACAAAGGGTGTAAATTTACTATTTGGAAAAATAGTCTTGAAAAGTATAATATATTTATAAATAAAGAAATAGCTAAAAATTTAATAAAAGATAAAAAAATTGTAGATATAAAAATTATAGATACAAAAGATAAAAAAGATAAATTAGCTGATTTAATTTTATTAGATACTGGTAACATTAACGTAATAATTAAATAATATTAAAAGGAGTTTTTATGGCAAAAATTAAAACAAAATATATATGTCAAGAATGTGGATACGAAACTGGCAAATGGCTTGGTAAATGCCCTTCTTGTAATAGTTTTTCTACTTTTTCTGAAGAAATTGTTGAAAAAACTTCTCAATCTAAAGTTAATACTATAACTGCTACAAATAAAGCATTAGATTTAGAAAGTATAGCTCCTATTAGTGAAATTAGAACAAAAACTAAAATTGGTGAATTAGATAGAGTTTTAGGTGGTGGTATAGTTCAAGGTTCTTTAACATTAGTAGGTGGTGACCCTGGTATTGGTAAGTCTACATTACTCTTGCAAATATGCCAAGCTGTTGGAGAATCTGAAAAAAAGATATTATATGTATCTGGTGAAGAATCTGCACAACAAATAAAATTAAGAGCAAATAGATTAAATATAACAACAAAAAATTTACTATTATTATCTGAAACAAATTTTAATATAATAGAAAATACCATAAGAGAAATTAAACCAGATTTAGTTATTATAGATTCTATTCAAACTGTTTTTTTAGATGATTTGTCTTCTGCACCTGGAAGTGTAACACAAGTTAGAGAATGTACAGCTAAAATAATGCGTATAGGTAAAGGGGAAAATATATCTATATTTATAGTAGGACATGTTACTAAAGATGGTGCAATAGCTGGTCCTAGAATACTTGAACATATGGTAGATACTGTACTATATTTTGAAGGAGAAAGACTTGCAAGTTATCGTATACTTAGAGCTGTTAAAAATCGTTTTGGTTCTACAAATGAAATAGGTGTATTTGAAATGCGTCAAATAGGACTTGTAGAAATAAGTAATCCTTCAGAATATATGTTATCTGGTCGCCCTATTGGTGCTAATGGCTCTTGTGTAACTTGTAGTATAGAAGGTACTAGACCAATACTTGCTGAAGTTCAATCTTTAGTAAGTTATACAAATTTTAATATACCAAGAAGAATGGCAACAGGTATGGATAGTAATCGTGTAATTTTACTTATAGCAGTTTTAGAAAAAAAATTAAAATTACAATTAGGTTCTTATGATATTTATGTAAATTTAGCTGGTGGTATAAAAATATTAGAACCTGCCTTAGATGCTTCTGTTGTCTGTTCTATTGTATCTAGTTATAAAAATAAGCCTATTGATGCAAAAACTTTAATTTTTGGAGAAATTGGTTTGTCTGGTGAGCTTCGAGCAATATCTTTTTGTGAAAAGCGTGTTATGGAAGCTTTAAAATTAGGTTTTAAAACAGTTATTATTCCAAAAGATAATTTAAAAGAAGTTTCTTCTATAAAAGATATAAAAATATGTCCTGTATCAAACATAAATGAGCTTTTAAACATAGTTTTAGAATAATTTTATATTGTATAATAATTAAAAATAGGGTATAATATTTATTATTAATAACTAAATTTATTAAATTTAGCATATTTTGTATAGACATTTTACAAATTTTATTGTAAAATAAATAAGATTTAAAAGTTTAAATAAAATATAATACGCTTTTATTAATACATTTCAAAGCTAATTGGTATTTTAAGGAGGATAAAAAATGAATTTATACGAAAGTTGGTTTAAAAACGCATATACAAAAGATGGTAGAATTAATGATGCATTTTGGAATGACTTTATGCCAAAAGAACAAAAAATATATGAATATATATTAAATGAAAAAGTTGAAAAATTAGAAGGTACTGTTAAACAACTTGCTGAAAAATTTGATATGTCAGTAGAATATTTAGTAGGTTTCATTGATGGTATTAATGATATTCAACCTGAAAAAATTAAATTAGAAGAATTAACAGAAGATAGTGAAGTTTGTATAAACATTAATTTTGAAACTTTATACAAAAAAATGGTAGAATATAAAGCAGACCACCTTTATAATCTTCCTGAATGGAAAAATATATTTACAGAAGAGCAATTAAAGGCATTATTTAAAGGACAAAGAAGTTCTACTACATTTATTAGAGAACCAAAAATCGAAAGAAATGACCCTTGTCCTTGTGGAAGTGGTAAAAAATATAAAAAATGTTGTGGGGCTAACTAATTTGCTTGATACAATATTTGAAAAAGTTGACAATTTAAATCCTAATAATGATATAGTCGCCTTAAAAAAGGCGGCTAATATTTTAAAAAATAATGGATTAGTAGCTTTTCCTACAGAAACTGTTTATGGACTTGGTGCAAATGCATTAGAAGAAGAAGCTGTTAAAAAAATATATATAGCTAAAGGTCGTCCTTCAGACAACCCTCTTATTGTTCATATAGCAGATAAAAAAGATATTTACCCTCTTGTAGATAGTGTCCCTAAAAATGCTCTTATTTTAATGGAAAAGTTTTGGCCAGGTGCTTTAACTATTATATTAAAAAAAAGTTCTATAATTCCCAAAACAACTTCTGGTGGCTTAGATACTGTAGCTGTTAGAATACCAAATAATAAGATAGCATTATCTTTGATAAAAGAATGTGGCTTTCCTTTAGCTGCACCTAGTGCAAATACTTCTACAAAACCAAGTCCTACTATTGCAAGTCATGTTTATAATGACTTAAAAGGTAAAATAGATATGGTTATAGATGGTGGTAGTTGTGATTTTGGTATTGAATCTACAGTTGTAGAAGTTTGTGAAAACAATATTACTATTTTAAGACCTGGTAGTATAACAAAAGAAATGTTAGATAATGTTGTAGATAATGTTACTATTGATAAATCAATTTTAAATTATAACACAAATATATTAGCAAAATCACCTGGTATGAAGTATAAACATTATGCACCTTTAGGTGATATTTTTATAATTGATGGTAATATTGACAATATTGTTTCTTATATATCAAATTGTTTAGAAAATGATAAAAAAAATAATATAAAATCTATTGTTATTGCATCAGATGAAACAATAAATAATTATTCTTCATTTGATACTTTAAGTATAGGCAGTAGAAAAAACTTAGAGTTAATAGCAAAAAATCTTTTTAAAACTTTAAGAGAATGTGATAATCTTAATATAAATAAAATTTATATTGAATCATTTTTAGAAGAAGGTATTGGTCTTGCTGTTATGAATAGGTTAAAAAAAGCAGCAAATTATAAAATAATAAGGGTGTAATTTATGAAAAATATAATTTTTGTATGTACTGGTAATACTTGTAGAAGCCCTATGGCTGAAGCAATAGCTAAATCTTTATGTAAATCAAAAGATATAAGTATATCATCTAGGGGAATATTTGTATATAAAAACTTAGATATTAACGAAAATGCAAAAAAAGTATTATTAGATAATAATATAAATATATCTAATCATATTTCAAAACCAATTAATATATCAGAACTTGAAAATGCTGATTTAATATTAACTATGGAAAAAGAGCATAAAAATATTCTCCTTAAACTTGCTCAAACAAATAATTTATCTAATAAAAATAAAATTTTTACTTTATATGAATATGTATTAAATAAAGATATTAATGTAGAAGACCCCTTTGGTAATGATATTAATACATATAGTAAATGTTTTGAAGAAATTTATAATCTTATATCAAAAATTAACTTTAATAATATTTTGGAGGAAAAAATAATAGGTATTGGCTGTGACCATGGTGGGTTTAATTTAAAAAATGAAATTATTAAATATTTAACAGAAAATAATATACCATTTAAAGACTATGGTACATATTCAAAAGATGCTGTTGATTACCCTGTGTATGGTAAAAAAGTAGCTGAAGATGTAGCTAATGGCACTTTAGACAAAGGTATATTAATTTGTGGTACTGGTATTGGTATATCAATAACTGCTAATAAAGTTAAAGGTGTTCGTGCTGCTCTTTGTCATGATGTCTTTTCTGCAAAAGCTACTAGAGAACATAACAACGCAAATATTTTAGCTATGGGTGAGCGTGTTATAGGTTATGGATTAGCTTTAGAAATTGTAAAAGCATTTTTAGAAACACCTTTCTCTAATGATGAAAGACATATAAGAAGAATTAATATGATAGAAGAATAGGAGTGATTTTATGAGTAATTTATATATAGTTGACCACCCTGTTGTACAAAGTAAAGTTACTATGCTTAGAGATATAAATACAGGTAATAAAGAATTTAGAGAACTTGTTTCTGAAATAGCTAGTTTTATATGTTATGAAGCAACAAAAAATTTAGAAACAAAAGAAGTTGAAGTAGAATCTGTTTTATGCAAAACAAAAGGTAATGTTTTAAATAAAAAAGTTGGTATAGTACCTATATTAAGAGCTGGTCTTGGCATGGTTGATGGTATTTTAAATTTAATACCTAATGCTAGTATTGGTCATATAGGACTTTATAGAGACCCTGAAACTCTTTTACCTATAGAATATTATTGTAAATTACCTTCATCTGACCCAGAAAATACAGATATTTTACTTATTGACCCTATGTTAGCTACTGGTGGTACTTCAATAGCAGCTATGCAATTTATTAAAGAGCGTGGATTTAAAAATATTAAATTTTTATGTTTAATAGCTTCACCAGAAGGAGTAAAAAAAGTTAGCGAAGCTCATCCAGATATAGATATTTATACAGCTGCTTTAGATGACCATTTAAACGAACATGGTTATATTATTCCTGGTCTTGGTGATGCAGGTGATAGAATTTTTGGAACAAAATAATATATTCTAAAATTACTTTAGATAATTTAATCAGTCTATTATTTAAAAATACTTTAAAAAGTATTTCTTAAATAATAAGGAGGTTTTTTTTTGGAACATAATTGGTTGCTATATTTAGCTGGTTTTTCAATAGCATTTGCTGTATCAATAATTTCAACACCTTTAGCTAAAAAAATAGCATTTAAAATAAAAGCAATTGACTATCCTAAATCTAGAGGTTTAAATAAAGAGCCTATGCCTAGAATTGGTGGTTTAGCTATATTTTTTGGTTTTATATCTTCTGTCGCTATTTTATCTTTATTTGTAGATGATTTTCATACAAAACAATTTTTTGGGTTTTTAACAGGAGGTATATTAATTGTAATACTTGGTATTTTTGATGATATTTATGAGTTATCACCAAAAATTAAATTTATTGTTCAATTAGTAGTTGCTGTAATAGTTGTATCTACTGGTACAAGAATAGATGTTATGTCTTGGCCTTTTTGGCAATATTTAAGACCATTTAATGCTATTATAACTATGGTATGGGTATTAGGCTTAGTAAATGCCGTAAATCTTATAGATGGTGTTGATGGTCTTGCTGCTGGTGTAACTTCTATAGCATCACTTTGCCTTATGATACTTTGTGTTATATCTGGTAGTAATCTTGCTGTAGTTTTAACTGCTATATTAGCTGGTTCTTGTTTAGGATTTTTACCAAGAAACTTTAGTCCTGCTGAAATATATATGGGTGATACTGGTTCAACATTTTTAGGATATGTATTGGCAGTTACTTCTTGTATAGGTGTATATAAAAGTTATGCTGTTTTATCTATTGTTATATCTATTCTAGCAGTAGCTTTACCTATATTAGATACATTATTTGCTATGATAAGACGTGCTATAAATAGAAAGCCTTTAATGAGTCCAGATAGAGGACATTTACACCATAGGCTTATAGATAGTGGTTATTCACATAAACAAGCTGTTATTATATTGTATGGACTTAGTATATTTAGTGCTATTATAGCTATTTTAATAGCTATACAAAATTATCAAGCTACAATCGTTGTATTTATATTTTTCTTAATATTAATGTTAATGATGTATGTATATAAAAGTCGTATGCAATAAATATTTACTTTATATAACAAAAAGATAAGATTATAGATTTTTTTATAATCTTATCTTTTTAACTTTTTCAATTAGTATTTTATATTTGTACTTAATTTAAAAATCATATTCTTTAAATTAAAAAGCTGTAGATAACTCTACAGCTTTTTAATTTATTAATAAACTTCTTCAGACAAAGTTTCATTTTCTTGTATTAAATCTTTTTCTTTTTCTAATTTCAAATCTATTTTTCTATAAGTTTGCATACCTGTACCTGCTGGTATAAGTTTACCTATAATAACATTTTCTTTAAGACCAATAAGTGGGTCTACTTTACCTTTTATTGCTGCCTCTGTAAGAACTTTTGTTGTTTCTTGGAATGACGCAGCAGAAAGAAATGATTCTGTAGCAAGAGCAGCTTTTGTTATACCTAAAAGAACACGACTACCATTTGCTTTTTCTAAACCTTCTTGTTCCATATGTTGATTAGTTTCTTCATATTCTAACCAATCAATTAGGCTACCTGGTAAAAAGTCTGTATCTCCTGGTTCTTCAATTTTAGTACGTTTGAGCATTTGTCTAACAATAACTTCAATATGTTTATCATTAATATCAACCCCTTGTAAACGGTAAACTCTTTGAACTTCTTGAATCATATAGTCTTGAACACCTCTAATACCTTTAATTCTAAGAATATCATGAGGGTTAACACTACCTTCTGTAAGTTCATCGCCAGCTTCTATATAGTCACCATTTAATACTTTTATACGAGAACCATATGGTATAAGATATTCTTTAATTTCACCATTATCACCTGTAACAGTAACTTCTCTTTTATTTTTAGTTTCTGTAATAGAAACTCTACCACCAAACTCTGCTATAATAGCAAGACCTTTTGGTTTTCTAGCTTCAAATAATTCATCAACACGAGGAAGACCTTGTGTAAGGTCAGTACCACCAGAAACACCACCTGTATGGAATGTACGCATTGTAAGCTGTGTACCAGGTTCACCGATAGATTGTGCAGCAATAATACCTACTGCCTCACCTATCCTAACAACACGACCACTAGCCATATTTGCACCATAACATTTAGAGCAAACACCTTTTCTAGACCTACAAGCTAAAATATTTCTAATAAGAACTTTTTCAATACCTAATTTTTCAATTAAGTCTGCTTGGTCTGGAGTAATCATAGTATCAGCTTCTACAATAACTTCACCATTTTCTGGATTTCTAATTTCTTGTACTGAATATCTACCTCTTATTCTATCAGACAAAGGCTCAATAGTTTCTTGACCATCCATAAATGCTTTAACCCACATACCTGGTACTTCACCAGTTTCTTCAGCACAGTCAAACTCTCTAATAATAATATCTTGAGATACATCTACAAGTCTTCTTGTTAAGTAACCTGAATCGGCAGTTCTAAGAGCTGTATCAGAAAGACCTTTTCTAGCACCGTGTGCTGAAATAAAGTATTCTTGAACAGTAAGACCTTCACGGAAGTTAGCTTTGATAGGAAGCTCAATAGTTTCCCCAGAAGGTGATGCCATAAGACCACGCATACCTGCTAACTGTTTAATCTGTCTGTTAGAACCCCTTGCACCTGAGTGAGCCATCATATAAATATCATTATATTTACCAAGACCAGCTAAAAGTGCATTAGTAATTTTGTCGTCTGCTGCTTCCCAAGCTTTAATTACTTTAAAATGTCTTTCTTCATCTGTCATAAGACCTCTTCTAAACATTTTAGTAATTTTGTCTACTTCTTTATCTGCTTCAGCAAGGAAACCTTCTTTTTCTGCTGGTATTTCCATATCTGATACAGAAACTGTTAAAGCACCTTTTGTAGAATATTTGAAACCTAAGTTTTTAATATCGTCCAACATTTTAGCAGTGTCTGTTGCAGAATGTTTATTTATACAACGATTAATTATTTTACCAAGTGCTTTTTTATCACATAAAAAGTCTATTTCAAAATCAAATTTATGTTCATCTTTAGTTCTATCAACAAATCCAATATCTTGTGGAATTATTTCATTAAATATAACTCTACCAACAGTAGTATTTACTAATTTACTTTCAACAGTACCATCTTTATTTTTTATAGTTCTTCTTACTTTAATTTTAGCATGTAAGCTAATTATATGATTATCATAAGCTAAAATAGCTTCATTTTCATCTTTAAATACTTTGCCTTCACCTTTTTCACCATCTTTTTCAAGGGTTAAATAATAAATACCAAGTACCATATCTTGAGATGGAACTGTAACAGGTTCACCATCAGACGGTTTTAAAAGGTTATTAGGAGCAAGTAATAAAAATCTACATTCTGCTTGTGCTTCTACAGATAAAGGAACATGTACAGCCATTTGGTCACCATCAAAATCGGCATTATAAGCAGTACAAACAAGTGGGTGTAATTTTAAAGCACGTCCTTCTACTAAAACAGGTTCAAAGGCTTGTATACCAAGTCTGTGAAGAGTAGGAGCACGATTAAGCATTACAGGATGTTCTTTAATAACTTCTTCTAAAACGTCCCAAACTTCTCTTTGTAATCTCTCAACCATACGTTTAGCAGATTTAATATTATGAGAAATACCATCTTCAACAAGCTTTTTCATAACAAAAGGCTTAAATAACTCTATTGCCATTTCTTTTGGTAAACCACATTGATATATTTTTAAGTTAGGACCTACAACGATAACAGAACGTCCAGAATAGTCAACACGCTTACCTAAAAGATTTTGTCTAAAACGTCCTTGTTTACCTTTTAAAAGGTCAGAAAGAGATTTTAAACTTCTATTACCAGGACCAGTAACAGGTCTACCTCTTCTACCATTATCAATAAGAGCATCTACAGCTTCTTGTAACATTCTTTTTTCATTTCTTACAATAATATCAGGAGCACCTAAATCTAAAAGTCTTTTAAGACGGTTATTTCTGTTTATTACTCTTCTATAAAGGTCATTTAAATCAGAGGTTGCAAATCTACCACCATCAAGTTGTACCATTGGTCTAATATCTGGAGGTATTACAGGTAAAGTATCTAAAATCATCCATTCTGGTTTATTATTAGAAACTCTAAAAGATTCAATAACTTCTAATTTCTTAATTATTCTAATTCTTTTTTGTCCTGTACTATCTTTGAGTTGAGCTTTAAGTTCTTTTGATTCTTTTTCTAAATCAATTTGTTGTAAAAGAATTTTAACAGCTTCAGCACCCATACCAACAGTAAAAGCATTACCATATTTGTCATAGGCTTCTCTGTATTCTTTTTCTGTTAAAAGGTCTTTATAAGATAATGAAGTATTACCAGCATCTAAAACAACATAACTAGCAAAATATAATATTTTTTCTAAAGCTCTAGGACTCATACCAAGTATAATACCCATACGGCTAGGTATACCTTTAAAGTACCAAATATGAGATACCGGGGCAGCAAGTTCAATATGCCCCATTCTCTCTCTTCTTACTTTAGATTTTGTTATTTCAACACCACATCTATCACAAACAATACCTTTATATCTAACTCTTTTGAATTTCCCACAATGACATTCCCAGTCTCTTTGTGGTCCAAATATTCTTTCACAAAAAAGACCATCTTTCTCTGGTTTTAAGGTTCTATAATTTATAGTTTCAGGTTTTTTAACCTCACCTCTTGACCATTCTCTTATTTTTTCAGGAGATGCTAATCCAATCTTAATAGAATCAAAAATTATAGATTGTTCACTATTTTGTGTACTCATATTAAAACACCTTTCTCCTTTCTATTATTCATTAAATTTATCATCATCAAAATCTTTTTCTAAATCCGCAAAAATATCATCATCAAAGTCTATGTCTAAATCCATATCTTCTTCTAATAATATTTCTTCTACAGGGTCAACCTCATCATAATCAGATAAATCTTCATCTATAACAAGATTGTTTTGTAAAACATTTGCAAAAATATCTGTTTTATCATCATCTTCTTCTGTACCTTCAATATTTACATTTACAGAAACAGTATCAACATCATCAACAGATTCTTTTATTTCTACTTCAGTAGAATCTTCTAAAAGCACTCTAACATCTAAACCTAATGCTTGTAACTCTTTTAATAAAACTTTAAATGATTCTGGTACACCTGGTTCTGGTATATTTTCACCTTTAACAATAGCTTCATAAGTTTTAACACGTCCTACAATATCATCAGATTTAACTGTTAATATTTCTTGAAGAGTATAAGATGCACCATATGCTTCAAGTGCCCAAACTTCCATTTCACCAAATCTTTGTCCACCAAATTGAGCTTTACCACCAAGTGGTTGTTGTGTAACTAGAGAATAAGGACCAGTCGAACGAGCATGAATTTTATCATCTACAAGGTGGTGTAATTTAAGATAATGCATAAATCCTACTGTTGTAGCATTATCAAATTCTTCACCAGTTCTACCATCTCTAAGTTTTATTTTACCAGTATGATTAAGTTTAACTCCACGCCATTCTTCTCTATGAGCTTTATTATTTTCTAAATATTCAAATATTTCATCATTAAGTTTGTCTTTCCATTTAGCTTCAAACTCTTCCCAAGGAGCATTTGCATAATCATTAGCAAGTTCTAAAGTTTCCATAATATCTTCTTCATTAGCACCATCAAATACTGGTGTAGCTATTTTCCAATCTAAAACTTTAGCTGCTAAAGATAAATGTATTTCTAATACCTGCCCAATGTTCATACGAGAAGGAACACCAAGAGGATTTAAAACTATATCAAGTGGTCTACCATTTGGTAAGAAAGGCATATCTTCAACAGGTAATACACGTGATACAACCCCTTTATTACCATGACGACCGGCCATTTTATCCCCAACAGATATTTTTCTTTTTTGAGCTATATAAACACGCACAAGTTTATTAACACCTGGAGGTAATTCATCACCATTTTCACGAGTGAATATTTTAACATCTACAATTATACCACATTCACCATGAGGAACTCTTAAAGATGTATCCCTAACTTCACGAGCTTTTTCACCAAAAATAGCTCTTAAAAGTCTTTCTTCAGCAGTAAGTTCTGTTTCACCTTTAGGAGTAACTTTACCTACAAGAATATCATTAGGAGCAACTTCAGCACCTATTCTAATGATACCACTTTCAGTTAAATCTCTTAACGCATCATCACCAACGTTTGGTATATCTCTTGTTATTTCTTCTGGGCCAAGTTTAGTGTCTCTAGCTTCACATTCATATTCTTCTATGTGAATAGAAGTATAAACATCTTCAGCTACAAGTCTTTCACTAAGTAAAACAGCATCTTCATAGTTGTAACCTTCCCAAGTCATAAATCCTATAAGTGGATTTTTACCAAGTGCAAGTTCACCATCTTTTGTAGAAGGACCATCTGCAATTATATCACCAGCTTTTACAACTTGCCCTTTTGATATAATAGGTTTTTGGTTCATACAGTTACTTTGATTGCTTCTTTTAAATTTACTTAATTTATATCTATCTTTTCTACCTTCATTAGTTTTTATAACAATTTCTGAAGCATCAACTTTTTCTATAACACCATCATTTTTAGCAACTATAACTACACCAGAGTCTTTAGCAGTTTTATGCTCCATACCAGTACCAACAACTGGAGCTTCTGTTGTTAAAAGTGGAACTGCCTGACGTTGCATATTAGAACCCATTAATGCTCTTGTAACGTCATCATTTTCAAGGAAAGGTATTAATGCTGTTGCAACAGAAACAAGCTGTTTAGGAGAAACGTCCATAAGGTCAATCTTACTTGGTTCTATTTCCACATTATCTTCACCAAGACGAGCAGTAACTTTAGGATGAATAAATTCTCCATTTTCATTTAAAGGCTCATTAGCTTGGGCAATAACATAATTTTCTTCTTCATCAGCAGTAATGTATATAAACTCATTAATAACTCTAGGAACATCACCAGATTTATCTATTTTTCTATAAGGTGCTTCTATAAATCCATATTGATTTATTTTAGCAAAAGTAGCAAGTGAGTTAATAAGACCGATATTTGGACCCTCTGGAGTTTCAATAGGGCACATACGACCATAGTGTGAAGTATGTACGTCCCTAACTTCAAATCCTGCTCTATCCCTTGATAAACCTCCAGGACCTAAAGCAGATAAACGACGTTTATGTGTCATTTCACTAAGTGGATTATTTTGGTCCATAAACTGTGATAATTGAGAACTACCAAAGAATTCTTTTATAACAGCAGTTACCGGCTTAATATTAATTAAAGCTTGAGGTGTTATTGTTTCTAAAGTTTGAGTGTTCATTCTCTCTTTTACAACTCTTTCCATACGAGAAAGACCTATTCTAAATTGATTTTGTAAAAGTTCACCAACAGCTCTAATACGTCTATTTCCAAGGTGGTCAATATCATCTTCAGCACCAACACCATAATCTAAATGTATATTATAGTTAATACTAGCCATAATATCTTCAAAAGTAATATGTTTAGGAACTAATCTTGAAAGGTTACTAGTTATTTTATAAATTAAATCATCTTTATCTTCTGCCATTTCAAGTAATTCTAATAAAACAGGATAATAAACGTCCTCTTTAATACCTACTTGTTCTTTAGTAAGACCATATGATTTTAAATATTCTGTAGCATCAACAGTAAGGTTACCTATAACTTTACAAACTCTATCTTCTTCAACATATATATTAATATATGGTACACCTGCATTTTGAATTTTATCAGCTAATTCATTAGTAATTTTTTCACCTTCATTAGCTAAAATTTCACCAGTAGACAAATCAACTACATTTTCAGCAAGTTTAAACCCTTTAGCTCTATTTTTGTAAGATAACTTTTTATTAAATTTATATCTACCTACACGAGCAAGGTCATATCTTTTAGGGTCATAAAACATACTTGTAAGTAATGATTGTGCACTTTCTACTGTTGGAGGTTCACCTGGTCTTATTTTTTTATAAACTTCTAATAAACCTTCTTCATATGTTTTAGCAATATCTTTTTCTATTGTAGCAAGAATTTTACCTTCTTCACCAAAATATTGAATAATTTCTTCATCTGTACCAATACCTAAAGCACGAATTAAAGAAGTTACTGGTAATTTACGGTTTCTATCTACTCTTACATAAAATACATCATTTGAATCTGTTTCATATTCAAGCCAAGCCCCTCTGTTAGGTATAACAGTAGAACTTATAAGGTTTTTACCAACCTTATCTTTTTCCATAGCATAATAGATACCAGGAGAACGAACAAGCTGACTAACTATAACACGCTCTGCACCATTTATAACAAATGTACCTGTATCTGTCATTAATGGAAAATCACCCATAAAAATTTCTTGTTCTTTAATTTCATCATCTTTTTTATTAGTAAGTCTAGTTTTTACTCTTAAAGCTGTTGCATAAGTCGCATCTCTTTCTTTACACTCTGCAATAGAATATCTAGGCTCAGCATCTAATTTAAACCCAATAAATTCAAGTATAAGGTTGTTGCTATGGTCTGTTATTGGTGATATATCTTCAAACACTTCTTTAAGACCTTCTTCAATAAACCAATCATAGCTATCTTTTTGAAGCGCAAGAAGATTAGGCATTTCTAAAACTTCGTCAATTCTTGAGTAGCTCATACGAACAACGTCGCCTAGCTTAATTGGCTGTATTCTACTTTTCTCCACGGCACACTACACTCCTTAAATATATTTTAAGCTAAAAAGCTTTGTTATTAGTTTTATCTTTAAAACGCAAAAAACCACCGAAAACTAAGTATTTAAAAAAAATTGTGTTCGGCTAATAAAATACTATAAATTTTAGATTAAATGGTTGTAATACATAACATAAATACATCCTTTTCTAATTTAATAAAATAACCAAAAAAGCGTTTTAAAAGTTAAATTTTATATAAAAAACAGCTAATATTAATAAGAAAATATTAATATTTTTATGTTTTGATACGTTTTTTAATTATATCACATTTACTATTATTTGTCAATATATTTTTAACATTTTGTCCAATTTTTAATCAATAAGTAAATTATAGCTATAATTTAAGGGTGTAGATTTTTCTACACCCTTTTAAATTATTGTTTTTTATTAAAAATAGTTGTTTCTGTATCTTTATCAAAAAGATATACTTTATTTAAGTCAAACATATATTCAATATCACCAGTTGTTGGTGCATTATCAACAGTAGCTGTTTTAATAATGATTTGTTTTTTATTTTCTTCAATATGAAGATATGTTTCAGCACCTAAGTTTTCATAAACTTCAATTTTAGATTTAAACACTGTATTACCATCTGCTGTAATATTATTAATAAGACACTTAATATTTTCTGGTCTAATACCTAAAATAACTTCTTTGCCTATGTAACCATCTTGTTTTAATATATTTTGTTTTTCAGCAGATAATTCAATATCTTTACCTAAAACATTAACTAATACTTTACCATTTTTTTCAACAATATTTGCATCTAAGAAGTTCATTTGAGGCATACCAATGAAACCAGCAACGAAAATATTTTGTGGATTTTCATAGATTTCTTTTGGAGAATCTACTTGTTGAATAACACCATCTTTCATAACAACAATTCTAGTACCAAGTGTCATAGCTTCTGTTTGGTCATGAGTAACATAGATAAATGTTGTATTAAGTTCATGATAAAGTTTAGCAATTTCAATACGCATTTGACCTCTAAGTTTAGCATCAAGGTTTGATAACGGTTCGTCCATTAAGAATACTTCTGGACTACGAACGATAGCACGACCCATTGCAACCCTTTGTCTTTGACCACCAGAAAGTGCTTTTGGTTTTCTATCTAAAAGATGTTCAATATCTAATATAGCAGCAGCAGCTTTAACTTTTTTATCAATTTCATCTTTAGCTACTTTTCTAATTTTAAGAGCAAAAGCCATATTATCATAAACTGTCATATGTGGATATAAGGCATAGTTTTGGAAAACCATTGCGATATTTCTATCTTTAGGTGCAACATCATTTACAATTCTATCACCGATATATAATTCACCACTAGAAATTTCTTCAAGACCAGCAATCATTCTAAGTGTAGTAGATTTACCACAACCAGATGGACCTACGAAAACGATAAATTCTCTATCTTCAATATCTAAATTAAAATTTTTAACAGCTTCAAAGCCATTGTCATATCTTTTTACAATATTTTTAAGTTTTAATCCTGCCATTTTATTTCCTCCTAAAATATATAAGTTAGCTAAAAGCTTTATTTTACTAAATATAATTAAATAATGTAGGGTTATCTTTTTTTAATATAGATAATAATTCATCATCTAAACCAACTAAATAACCTACTTTTTTACCAGTTTTGTCATTAACAAAAATAACAACTTCTTTAAGATTTAAACCTTTTATAGTACATCTTATAACTTTTTCATCTTTAGATAAGCTATTAAGATTAGATACTTTTAATATACTTTTAACATCAATATTACCTATTACTTTTCTTCTTTTTTTACCTATTATTTTAGATATTGTTATATCTTTATCATAATATTCGTATTCATATTCTAGAAAATTTTTAGACAAATAAAATTCTATTAATACAAATGCAATAAAAAGAGGTATAGCCATAAAAATACCACCTATAAAAAATATAGATATTAATAAGATACCTATTAATAAAATAGCCTTACTAATGATATTTATAGCATTAGGTAATGTTCCATAATCTTTTGTTATAAATTGTTCATAGAACTTATTCAAAAAATTCACCTCAGCTGTCTTATTAGCTTAGTCAAAATCAATTTATAATTAATACTGATTTATATTAAATATACTGTTTTAACTTTAAAAAGTCAACAATTATTTAATATGTTATTTTAAATTTGTTTAATTTGTACATCATATTAAAAAATATATGTTTAAATTGACTAATTATAACTTTATAATAAAATAAAATTAACCTTAACTTATATATTTTATTTAGCTATATTTTTAACCAAATTTTTCTCTTATTTTAGCTAATACTTTTTTTTCTATTCTGGAAACTTGTACTTGTGAAACTCCTATTATTTTGGCAACTTGACTTTGTGTTTTATCTTCAAAATATCTTAAATTTATAATTTCTCTTTCTCTTGGTTCTAAATTTTCTATTATGTCTTTTAAAACAATATTATCAACTATATTTTCTTGACTATCATTTTTTAATTCTAATTTATCAATTAAATATACACTTTTACCATCATTTTGATAAACTGTACTATATAAAGATTCTACTTCTCTATCTGCATCTAATGCTAACACTAAATCTTCAACAGATACATCTATAGCTATTGCAAGTTCATTAATAGTAGGCTCTTCATCATTTTTTTTAGTTAAAACATCTCTCATATATTTAGCTTTAGTAGCTATTTCTTTTAAAGGTCTAGATATTTTTATAAGTCCATCATCTCTTAAAAATCTTTTTATTTCTCCCATAATCATAGGAACAGCATATGTAGAAAATTTAACTTCATAATTAGTGTCAAATTTTTTTATACATTTTAAAAGACCTATTGAACCTATTTGGTATAAATCTTCAGCATCATAACCTCTATTTAAAAATCTTCTTACAACACTCCATATAAGACCAGAATTTTCTTCAATAATAATTTCAACTGCTTTTTCATCACCGTTTTGTGCAAGTTTTATCAACTCTAATATATCACCATTCATAAGGTAACCTCCTTGCACTAGTTTTTAATTATTTTCTTTTCTAAATAAATTTTAGTCCCCTTACCTACTTCTGATATTACTTCTATATTATCCATAAATGCTTCCATAACTGTAAATCCCATACCTGAACGCTCCATATCTGGTTTTGATGTATAAAGTGGCTCCATAGCCTTTTCTAAATTTTCTATTCCTCTACCTTTATCTTCTATTTCTATGTATAAGACATCTTTTGCTATTTTACAGTTTATATATATTTGCCCATTTTCTATACCTTCATAACCATGAATTATTGCATTTGTTACTGCCTCTGATACTGCCATTTTTATATCATCTAATTCTTCAAGTGTAGGGTCAAGTTGTGTAGCAAAAGCTGATATACTAACCCTTGCAAAAGCTTCATTTTTAGAATTAGCATCTAATATTAAACTGATTTTATTATCATATTTCATTTTTAATACTCCTCCTATATGTTGGCTATAGCTTCATTTTCATTATTAAAACAAGTTATCAATTTATTAAGCCCTGACATATCAAAAATTTTTTTTGCATTATCTTTTAACCCAAATGCAAAAGTTTTTCCTCCTTTTTCTTGTGTTAACTTATATCTACCTATAATCATACCTATACCAGAGCTATCCATAAAATTAACATTTTCAAAGTCTAAAATAATATTTTGACAACTTTGTTTATTAAATTCTCTATCAACTTTATTTCTTATATCTTCTGTATAATGATGGTCTATTTCTCCATATAACTTTACTAATAGTGTTCTATTGATTTTTTTACATTCTATTTTCATTATTTTTCCTCCTTAGTTTTATATACATATATAATAACTTAATATATATACATTTATCAACTTAAATCAAACACATTAGTTTTACTTTTTTTAATAAAATACTTTACTTTTTGATAAATAATGATAAAATGTTTATATATTATACAGTTTATTTGCTTAATAAATTTAACTATTAATATTTAATAATATATTTTAATAAAATAAAATTTTAAAAGGAAAGGTGAAAAATGCAACCATTAACAGAAAAACAACAAGTTATATTAAACTACATTAAAACTCAAGTTAAATCAAGTGGTATGGTTCCATCTATTAGAGAAATATGTGAAGCCTGTGGAATATCTTCTACTTCCTCTGTACATCTTCAATTAGAAAATTTAGAAAAAAAAGGATATATTAGAAGAAAACCATCTAAAAATAGAAATATTGAAATTTTAGAAAAAAACTTCTATAATGATGAATTAGTTGATGTACCAGTAGTTGGTAAAGTTTCAGCAGGTGTTCCTACTTTTGCAACAGAATATATAGAAAGCTATTTTCCTATCCCTATAACATATTTAAAAAATAATGATGCTTTTATGTTAAAAATATCTGGGGATAGTATGATTAATGCTGGTATATATGATGGTGATTTAGTTTTAGTTAATAAACAATCTACAGCTAATAATCGTGATATAGTAATTGCTTTAATAGATGATGAAACAACTTGTAAAAGATTTTTTATTGAAGATGATACTATTATTTTAAAACCTGAAAATGATTTATATGAACCTATAAAATGTAAAGATGTTGTTATTTTAGGTAAAGTAATAGGACTTTTTAGGAGTTTTTAAATATGAATAAAGAATTTTTAAATCATTTAATTAAAAAGTCTGATTTAACTAAAACTGATTATTTTGTATATAATCAATCTAAAGTAAAAAAATCTAATGAAGATAATATAGTTTTTAATAGTTTAACTACTCCAAATTTTAAAGATTATATTGTATTAGATTTTGAAACAACTGGACTATCACATATTAATAACAACATTCTAGAAATAGGTGCTATTAAAGTAGAAAATAATGAAATAAAAGAAACTTTTGATACACTTGTAAACCCTAAAATAAATATACCACCTTTTATATCTAATAAAATTAATATTACTGATGAAATGGTTAAAGATAGTCCTTTTATAGAAGATATTTTTAAAGGCTTTATTAACTTTTTAGATAATTTACCTTTAGTTATACACAATGCTAATTTTGATATGAAATTTTTAATATACAATGCTAAAAATCTTAACTTTAATGTAAATAATTCTGGTTTAGATACAATACAACTTACTAAAGAACTATTTCCAAACTTAAAAAGATATAATTTAGCTTTTTTATGTAAACATTTTAATATAGAAAATAAAAATCCACATAGAGCAATATCTGATGCTTTAGCAACTTATGAACTTTATAAAATTTTATATAATACTTATCACAATATAGAGATATAAAAATGATAATAGAGCATTTTAAAGGTTATATTAATTGTAACAATTTTAATGATATAAAGAAATTTTAAATGAAAAAAATTAAAATGGATTTAATGAGTTTATAATATCTATTGAAACAGAATTTCCATTTATGATAGTAAGTGTAAAAAATAATTATGCTTCTTTAAGTTATTTTTATGAAGAAAATGATGCTGGTTATATTTCTATCAATAACACACCATTTTTTAATAATGATGAAGATATTACTATTTTTTATACTGACAATGGAAGCACAGAAATATAAATAATAAATTATTCAATAATAACATTTGAATTAGCTATACAAGGTATAAAAGAATTTTTTGAAACAAAATCTTTACCAAAATGTATTGAATGGGAAGAATTATAAATTAATATAAAAAAATTATATTTAAAATAAAATTATAATTGTTATTTTTAAAAGGGGTATAGACATAGTCTACACCCCTTTTACTACAAATTTATAACTTTTGTTGCAACATTTTCAATAAACTTTATATCATGTTCAACAAAAATAATTGTTGGTTTATATTTTAAAATTAAATCTTCTATTTGTTTTCTTGAAAGTATATCTATATAATTTAAAGGTTCGTCCCAAATATATAAATGTGCTTGTTCAGATAAACTTTTAGAAATTAGAACTTTTTTCTTTTGTCCTTCACTATAACTTTCCAATCTTTTATCAAACATATCCCTAGAAAAATCTAATTTTCTAAGTATTGTTTTAAACAATGTTTCATCTATATTATTGTTATTTATATACTCTTTTAAAGTACCTTTTAAAATAGAAGTATCTTGAAAAATATAAGATATTTTTAAATTGTTCCCTATATTTAAAATACCATTATAATTAACATTTTCTTGTAGTATAAGTTTTAATATACTACTTTTTCCTGTTCCGTTTTTACCCTTTAAAAATATCCTATCACCATTATTAACTGTAAAACTTATATTTTCTAAAATCTTTTTATTATTATAAATAATATCTATATTCTCTAATTTTATTAGTTGTTGCTTATAATAATCTAAACAATGTATTTTTAAATCTTCTGATATATCAATATTTTTAAGTAAACTACTTTTTTCTTCAATATATTTATCAATTCTTTTTTCTACATTTTTAGAGCGTTGCATCATTTTAGCAGCTTTATGTCCAATAAAACCTTTATCAAAAGCTCCTTTTTTACTAGCTTCTACTTTATCCGACCAATTAGCAATATTTCTTTTAGAAGTTTCTAAACGTTTTACATCTTTTTTAATTTTTTCATTTTTCTTTATTTCAAAATTATCTACTAAATTTTTGTTATACTCATAAGATGAATAATTACCTTTTTGTAATTCTACATTATTTTTATTAATAGATAATATATAGTTTACACTTTCATCTAAAAACTCTCTATCATGTGAGACTAATATAAAACCTTTTTTTCTCTTTAAATAATTAGCTACAACTTGTCTTCCCTCTATATCTAAATGATTAGTAGGTTCATCTATCAATAAAAATCCATTTTCTTTTAAAAATAATATACATAGTAAAACTTTTGTTTGTTCTCCATTAGATAAAGTATTGAATTTTCTATACAATATATCTTCATCTAAATCCAAATAAGAAAATTCTCTTAATATTTCCCATTCATAAACTTCATTATTTATTTCTAATAATACATCTATTGTATTTAGTTCTTTATTTTTAACACTAAATGGAAAATATTGAAAATTGACTGAAGAATTAATTTTACCCACATATTCATACTCATTCATTAGTAATTTTAATAATGTTGTTTTTCCCTTACCATTTCTACCAACAAGCCCTATTCGCCAATCAGTATCAATTGATATATTTAAATTTTCAAAAACATTTTCAAAACCACCATCATAACAAAAAGTTAAATTTGAAATATTAATTACCAATATTACATCACCAACCCTATAATAAAATTATTTTAAGATTGCTATTATTTTCAATGGAATCACCTCCTAATTTGTTGGTATTTTAAATTTGTATTATTTATATAATAACCTTTAATAAAAAAATTGTCAATAAAAAAGATAGGTATAAACCTATCCTTTCTATTTATCTTATAAAAGGCTCTTTTATTTCTTTTGACAATAAACCATCATAAGCATCTACTTTTCTAAAAGTATTACCCATCATTTCACTATTTCTGTAAGTTCTAAGTTCTTCTATATTATAATCTGCTATATATATTTTTTCACTGAATTCATCAGCTACAAAAATTTCCATATTAGTACAATTTCCATCTTCATCCCAAGCTATAGGACTAAATGCACAAGAATTACCTGCATTTTCATATGGTGGATTAGCCATAACAACACCAAACATATTTTCATAGGCTCTTGTTTGTAAAACATTTAATCGTGGTTTCATACCTTGACAATTATTAGGTACTAATACAATTTCTGCTCCTTTTAACATAAGCATTCTTGCACTTTCTGGATATTCTCTATCATAACAAATCATAATACCAATTTTAACACCATCAAACTCACAAACTTTAAATTCTTTACCACTTTCAAGACATTTTTCATCTGCAAAATCACAAGTATGTACTTTTATGTATTTCATAAGTATATTACCAGTTTTATCTATAAGAAAAGCACTATTTTGAGCTTTTTCTTCTCCCTTTGTAAAAGCAGTTATTACAATACCTATATTTAATTTTTTTGCTATATTACAAAATACTTTAATATAATCACTATCATCTGCTATAGCTTGTTCTTTAGTTATAGGTAATGTATATCCTGTTATAAAACATTCAGGAAATAAAACTATATCTGCCCCTAAAGTTTTAGCTTCTTTAACAGAATTTATACCTATTTCAATATTTTTATTATAATCTAAATTATAAGAGCTTTTTTGTACAACTGCTATTTTCATTTTTAGCCCCCTAAGTAAGCTTTTTTAACTTCTTCATTACCTAAAAGATTTTTAGCATCATCAGACATAACAATTTTACCTGTTTCTAAAACATAAGCTCTATGTGATATATTAAGAGCCATTTTAGCATTTTGTTCTACTAATAAAATAGTCATACCTTGTTTATTACATTCTTTTATTATTTCAAATATTTCTTTTACAAGAATAGGGGCAAGTCCCATAGATGGTTCGTCCATTAAAAGCATTTTAGGATTACTCATTAAAGCTCTGCCTATTGCAAGCATTTGTTGTTCCCCACCAGATAAAGTACCTGCCATTTGTTTTAATCTTTCTTTAAGTCTTGGAAAAAGTGTTAAAACTCTTTCATATTCATTTTTTATAAAGTTTTTATCTTTAACTAAAAACGCCCCTAATTCTAAATTTTCTTGTACAGATAATTGTGCAAAAACTCTTCTACCTTCTGGAACATGAGCAATACCTCTTCTTACTATTTTATCTGCTGAAAGATTATCTATTTTATTAGATAAAAAACTAACTTCACCACTTGTAGCTTTTAAAAGACCTGAAACTGCGTGTAAAGTAGTAGTTTTACCTGCTCCATTTGCACCTATTAAAGAAACTACTTCACCTTCATTTACTTCAAAAGTTATACCTTTAATAGCATGTATTGCACCATAATAAACTTGTAAATCATTTACTTTTAACATCATTTCACCTCTTTTAATCACCTAAATAAGCTGCTACAACTCTAGGATTATTTATAACTTCTTGTGGGTCACCACTAGCTATTAACATACCATATTCTAAAACAAATAAACGTTCACATATTCCCATAACAAGCCCCATATCGTGCTCAATTAATAAAATAGCTGTATTAAAGTTTTTTCTTATAATAGCTATTGTATCCATAAGTTCAGCTGTTTCACTTGGGTTCATACCTGCTGCTGGTTCATCTAAAAGAAGTAATTTAGGGTTACTTGCTAAAGCTCTAGCTATTTCAAGTTTTCTTTGTTTACCATAAGGAAGATTAGAAGCTTTTTCGTGTATAAGTCCTTCTAAATCAAAAACTTTTAAAAGTTCAATAGCTTTTTCATCTGCTTCTTTTTCTTCTTTAAAATATTTAGGAAGTCTAAATATACCTGCAAATGCACTATATTTCATATTTGAATTATAAGCTATTTTTACATTATCTAATACAGATAAATCTTTAAAAAGTCTTATATTTTGAAACGTTCTAGATATACCTAAATTATTTATTTGATATGGTTTATTACCTAAAATACTTTTACCATTAAATTGTATATCACCTTCTGTTGGTTGATATACTCCTGTTAAAAGGTTAAAAAAAGTTGTTTTACCTGCTCCATTAGGTCCTATAAGTCCTACTAACTCGCCTTCTTTTATATCAAAATCTACATCTGATACAGCTTTTAATCCACCAAAAGTTATACCTAAACCAGTTGCTTTTAATAAAGACATTTTTTATTCCTCCTTTCTTATTTATTTTTATTTATAATTTTATTTATTAATCTAGTCATAGAAAATTCGTATCTACCAAATAAACCTGATGGTTTAAATATCATTATAATTATTAACAATAAAGAATATATAAGCATCCTATATTGTGAAAATTCTATTAATATTTGAGGTATAGCAACTAATACTATTGTAGCTATAATTGAGCCTGTCATACTTCCCATACCACCTAAAACAACCATTATTAAAATTTCAATAGAATAATTGTAATTAAATTTTACTGGGTCTAATACCATTTGATAATGTGCAAATAAACTACCTGCAATACCTGCAAAAAATGCTGATACAGAAAAAGCAAATATTTTATAATAAACTGTATTTATACCAGATGCTTCTGCTGCTATTTCATCTTCTCTAATAGAAAGTATAGCTCTACCGTGTCTTGAATTAATAAGAGCATTTAATATGTATATAGTTAAAACTGTTATAATAAATACTATTGTAAAATTAGAATAATAGTCTATACCTATAAAACCTTTAGCACCACCTGTTATATTTGAAAAATATACAATAAGCCCTCTTATCATTTCACCAAAACCAAGTGTTAATATAGCTATATAATCACCTCTAAGTCTTAATGCTGGTATACCTATTATAATACCAAAAACAGCTGCTAAAAGTCCTGATAATATTAAAGCTATTAAAAATTCTACACCTGCTGGTAAATCTACATATTTTGTAAAAATAGCTGAAGTATATGCACCAACAGCCATAAAACCTGCGTGACCTAAAGTAAGTTGACCTAAAAAGCCTGTAACAAGGTTAAGACTAACCGAAAGTATTATACTAATCATTATAAGCACTAATATACCTTGATAATAATTGTTAAGTACTCCTGTGCTTATTAAAGAAAATATTATACCATATAATAATAAAACACAAATAATATTAACAAAATAATTACTAAATTTCTTCAAATAACACACCTACACTTTCTCTTTAACATTTTTACCAAGTAACCCTGCTGGTTTAACAAGAAGTATTATTATAAGAACAGCAAAAACAATTACATCTGTAAGATTTGTTGATATGTATGCTTTTGTAAAAGTTTCTACAAGTCCCATTATTAAACCACCTATTACTGCACCGGGTATTGTTCCTATACCACCTATTACTGCTGCAATAAACGCTTTAAGTCCAAAAACTGAACCAATTGTTGGTTCTATAAGTTTATAAGATACACCATATAAACCACCACCAACTGCTGCAAGTGCTGAACCTATAGCAAATGTTAAAGCTATTGTATTATTTACATTAATCCCCATTAATGTAGATGCACCTTCATCTTCAGATACTGCTCTCATAGCTTTACCTGCTTTTGTATATTTAATAAATAAATTTAAAATAATCATAAGCCCAAAAGATATAATAATAGTAATAATATTTACATAACCTATATCTATACCTAAAAATCTAACACTACCTGTTAAAGCATTAGGAAATGGCATAGGGTCTGGTTTTATTAATGTAACTATATTTTGTAATAATATACTTACACCTATTGCCGTTATAAGTGCTGATATTCTTGGGGCTTTTCTAAGTGGCTTATAAGCAATTTTTTCTATTAATACACCAAAAATTGCACAAAATAACATAGATGCTATTACAGATAACCAAAAAGGCATACCCATACTTTTAGTTAATATTAATATAAAATATGAGCCAAGCATTATTATATCACCATGAGCAAAATTTATAAGCTTTACAATACCATAAACCATAGTATAGCCAAGAGCTACAAGGGCATAAACACTTCCTATACTTATACCATTTATTAATTGATTAAAAAAGTCCATACTCCAACTCCTTACTTTAATATTATATATTTATAAAAATTAAGGGAGATAACATCTCCCTTAATTTAATATTTTATTTTTCTATTTTATCAAATAATTTATATTGTCCATCTTGTATTTGAATAATAGATACACCTTTTATAGGGTCGCCATTTTCATCAAACTTAATATTTCCAGTAACGCCTTGATATTGTGTATTTTTAATAGCTTCAACAATAGCTTTAGAATCTGTACTACCTGCTGTTTCTATTGCATTCATCATAATGTTAGCTGCATCATAACCTAAAGCAGAAAAAGCAGTAGGATTTTCACCATATTTTGTTTTATATGTATTAATAAAATCTTGTACAACTGGATCTTGGTCTTCTAAAGAAAAATGACTACAGAAATATGAATTTTCTACTATGGAAGTATCTTGTGCAATAGTATGCATACCATCCCAACCGTCACCACCTAATAAGATTGTATCTTTAAGACCACTATCTTTAGCTTGACTAGCTATTAAATATGCCTGTGTATAATAATCTGGAATAAATAAAGCTTCTGGAGTAACTGATGCTATTTTTGTAAGCTGTGCTTTAAAGTCTTTATCAGAATCTTTATAACCTTCACTTGCAACAATTTCTCCACCTAATTCTTCAAATTTAGCAATAAAACTATTCTTTAATCCTTCAGAATAAGAAGAATCTATATTTTCCATAATAGCAACTTTTTTAAGCCCTAAATTTTCAAAAGCAAATTGTGCCATTATTTCACCTTGAAATGGGTCTGTATAACAAGCTCTAAATACATTATCACCAGATGTTGTGATTTCTGGTACTGTACCTGTTGGTGTTAATATAGGTGTTCCATATTTTGCAGAAGTTATAGCTACACTTAGTGATGCTCCACTTGTAGTAGCACCAACTACCCCTGCTACACCATCATTATTAACAAATTTATTATAAGCATTAACTGCTTCTGTTTGGTCAGCTTTATCATCAACAGATAGAATTTCAACTGGTTTTCCTAATACTGTTTGTTTTTGTTCTGCTGCTAATTTAATACCATTAGCTGTACTAATACCATAAATTGCATTACTACCTGTAAGCGGTCCCATTGTGCCAAGGACTATTTTATTGGGATTATTTCCTTTTCCACTAGTACTATTACTACAAGCAACCATAGATAATGACATAACTGTTGCTGTAGCTAAAGCTATAAATTTCTTTAGTTTCATAAAACCCCTCCTAATTTAAAATATTTACTAAAAATATAACTTATAAGTAATTATATATATAAATGTTAATAATTTCAATAAAATTTTTTTAAAGTAAAATTTATTGTAAAAAATAATCATAATAATTTATATATATACATTTATTTTTTATAAATATGATAAAATATATAATATATTACTTATATTTACTAAACTATTTATAAAAAATTGTATTACTAAAAATACATATTTATTAATTTTTATATACTAGTATTTTAGTATACTTTTTATTTTCATTGTAATTTTTTTATATAAAATATATAAAATATATAAAATATAGATATTTTTTAATTTCCCATAGCTTTTTTAGGGTAGGTAAATGAAATTATACCACCTATAGCACTTAATATATAAACTATACTACCTGTAGGTTCAGTAATTAATACTTTAGCAACTAAAAATTGTACTATAAATATTACTGCCCACATTAAAGATAAATTTCTATTTATTTTATTAAATAATTTTGTTTTTGATACACTTTCAACAAATCCAAGTTTTGTATATTGTGATATGATATTTTCACCTTTAAAGGCAAATATAATTAATGCTAATGGTAATATAAGTTCTAAAGAATTAATATATATTTCATTATACATCATAATATCTAATATCCACATTAAAGAAAATGTAATTATATTAACTTTTTCTAAATTTGTAATTTGATTTCTTACATATTTAGGTTTAAATATAGGAATAACTAATAATGTATAAAAAATAGAAACCATTAAATATTTTCCATAACTTAAATATGCTATATGTAAATTAGAAGTTGCCCAATAAAAAATAAATGGTGCTAATGCTAGTGGAAATATTATATCCCCTCTTACTAGTTTTCTTATAACAGGTTTTTCTTCTTTTATTGGCTCAAAAATTTTAGTTAATATTCTAAATTTATCTATATTTCCTTTAACTTTTAAACCACCTTCTCTAAAAGCAGTTTCGCCTGATATTTTATTATTAGATACATCACACCAAGTTTTATAATTACATATAATTTCAGTATCTATATCATTTATATCTTTATCTAAAAATACTTTTCCATTATCAACTTTTACAACATATTTTTTATTTATATCTTTAAAATTAAAAAGATACTTTGCTACTACATTTTTTGTATATTTTTTATTTGCGTCTTCTATCATACCTGACATAAACATATTAGGTTCTAAAACATCATATTGTTTTAAATTAGGTTCTTCTAAAGAGTATTTATCTAAAATAATATTTCCACAAATTATACCAGCTAACATTGCTCCTTGATAACCACCACCTGGTTGTGTCCAAGCACTAGCTAAATAACCATTTTCAAAAGGTGTTTTTACAGATAATCTATTAAAACCACCATTTTCTACATCTTGTGCAAATCCATACACTGCACCAGCTCTATTATTTGTATATCTTTCCATAGTCCTTGGTGTTCCAAGTTCTGTTATAACAACATGTCCTTCTGTTTTAGGAAAATGTTTATATAATCTATTTAAAAGTATGTTTGTAACTTCTTCTTTTTTAGCTTTATATTCTTCTGTATTTCTTTCTGGCCAGTTTTCCTCAAAATCACCTAATGTTATACATATAAATCCTGTATTTTTATTTAAGTTAGGGTCTAATAAATTATAGTTTACAAGTCCAAAATGTATTTTCTCATAATTAGCTTGTTTTGCATATTCATAACCAGATTGAGAAGGTTCTTCATAATCAAAAAAGAAATCAGCTTTATCAATTCCTAATTCTGTTGGGTCACAATCTGTACCTATATATAATTGTGTTAAACTACAACCTATACTTTTTTTCTCTAAATTTCTTATATAATCAATAACTAATGCATTATTATCAACACATTCTAGAACTCTTTCAACACAACCATTTATTATAAATACATCAGCTTTAAATTTTTTACCTTTATCTGTTACAACTGAAACTATTTTATTATTTTTTGTTTCTACTTCTATAACTTCTTCTTTTAATACAATATGTCCACCATTTTCTTCTATTATATCAACAAGTGCTTTACTTAATGCACCAGAACCACCTTCTATATAGTATGTTCCACCTATATGATATCCAAGCCAAGCAGCTAAATAATAATACGCATTTAATTCTTTTGCAGGTAATCCATAATATAACCATAAGAAACAAAACAGGTCAATACATTTTTCATCATTAATATATTGTTTTAAAAACTCATATAAAGTAATATTTTGTAATTTATGTATGTATTTAGGCATTTCCCTATCAGTCCATACAGTTTTTTCCATATCTTCATCAAATACTTTTAAAAAACAAAATAAATTTTCTATTCCTATTTTTTCATTTGGAAATTTATTTATAAGCTCTTGCTTATATTTTTTAAAACTATCTGGAATATCAAAAAACTCCCCATTATTAAACATAACTGTTGCTGTTTCTTTTTTTCTAATAGGTTTAACTTTTTCAAATACTCCTATTTCATCTAATTGTTTATAAAAGTTTCTATCGCTATTTAAGTCACCTATTCCATGTAAAGATACATCAAAAGTTACTTTTTCACCTGTTTTAGCTTTTCTAACAAAATTTGTAGAATATCCACCAGCAACAAAATGTTTTTCTATTACTGTAACATTATATCCTTGTTTTGCAAGTTTTGCACCTGCTGTTAATCCACCTACACCTGAACCAACTATAACAATACTTTTCATTGTTTTCCACCTTTCATTTTTATTTTATTAAAATTTATGTAAAATAATTTAATAAATCTATAGGATTATCAATTATAATACTTGCATTATTATTTATAAGTTCTTGTTTATCTCTAAAGCCCCAAGTAACCCCAACTGTATACATACCTGCATTTATACCTGTTTGCATATCTGTATCTGTATCACCTACATATATACAATCTTTTGGTTCTACATTAAATTGTTTAGCTATTAATAAAGCTCCATATGGATTTGGCTTTTTTGTTTCTTCATCTTTATAACCTATTACTATATCAAAAATATTTTTACCAAATATTTTATCAACTACATCTAATGTTCTTTCATGTGGTTTATTTGATAAAACAGCCAACTTTATTCCTTTATTTTTAAGCTCACTTAAAAGATTATTTATATTTTCAAATAGAACAACATCTCTAGTACAATCTTTAACAAATATATCTTTATATATATTATAAACACTTTCCAGTTTTTCATAGCTAGTGTCACCACTAGCATATACTGCTCTTTTTACAAGTTCTAAAGCTCCATCACCTGCAAAATATTTATACTCATTAATGCTTCTTTCTTTAAGACCATTTTTTAACAATGCTTCATTACAAGCACTCGCAATTGAACCTATAGAATCTACTAAAGTCCCATCTAAATCAAATATTACAACTTTTTTCATAAAACACCTACTTTCTAAATATCCCTAGAAAAATAAAATGTATTTGAATATTATATTTGACAAATACATTTTACTTCTTATATTATTTAGCGTAATCTATAGCCCTAGTTTCTCTAATTAAATTTACTTTTATTTGTCCTGGATATTCTAATTCTTCTTCTATCTTTTTAGATATTTCTCTAGCTAAAAGAACAAGTCCATCATCATCAATAGTTTCTGGTGAAATCATTATTCTAAGTTCACGTCCAGCTTGTATAGCAAAAGACTTTTCTACACCTTCAAAACTATCTGCTATATTTTCAAGATTTTGTAATCTTTTTATATAAGTTTCTAAAGTTTCTCTTCTTGCTCCTGGTCTTGCTGCTGATATTGCATCTGCTGCTTGAACTAATACTGATATTAAAGAAGTTGGTTCTGTATCACCATGATGTGATTCTATAGCATTTATAACTATATTATTTTCTTTATATTTTCTACATAGAGAAGAACCTAATTCAACATGTGAACCTTCTTCATCATAATCTATAGCTTTACCTATATCATGTAAAAGACCTGCTCTTTTTGCAAGTGTAACATCTAAACCAAGTTCACTAGCCATAATACCTGTTAAGTGAGCTACTTCTAAAGAATGTTTTAAAACATTTTGTCCATAGCTTGTTCTAAACTTCATTTTACCTAACAATCTTATAAGTTCTGGGTGAACACCATGTGCACCTATTTCAAAACAAGCACTTTCCCCTTCTTCTCTTATCATCATTTCTACTTCTTTTTTAGCTTTTTCTACCATTTCTTCTATTTTAGCTGGATGTACTCTACCATCTAAAATAAGTTTTTCTAATGCTATACGAGCGATTTCTCTTTTCATAGGGTCAAAACCTGATAAAATAACTGCTTCTGGTGTATCATCTATTATAATATCTATACCTGTAAGAGATTCTATTGCTCTAATATTTCTACCTTCACGCCCTATTATTCTACCTTTCATTTCATCATTAGGTAAAGGAACAACTGAAACAGTACTTTCTGCAACATGGTCTACAGCACATCTTTGTATTGCAAGCCCTATTATTTGTTTTGCCTTTTTATCTGCTTCTTGTTTCACATTAGCTTCCATTTCTTTTATACGAAGTGCCTTTTCGTGAATAAGCTCATCTTCTAAATTAGATAAAAGATAATCTTTAGCTTGTTCTGTTGTAAAACCTGATATTCTTTCAAGTTCTTCTAGTTTTTTGTTAGATATCTGGTCTATATTTTGTTTTTCTTCCTCTAATTTTAAAACTTTTTCTTGATGTAATTCTTCTTTCTTTTCAAGAGTTTGACTTCTTTTATCAAGAGCTTCTTCTTTTTGTATAAGTCTTTTTTCAAACTTTTGAATTTCTTGTTTTCTTTCTTTACTTTCTTTTTCTATTTCATTTTTTACTTTAAGACTTTCTTCTTTAGCCTCAAGTAAAATTTCTTTTTTCTTAGCTTCTGCTTCTTTTTTGGCATTTATTAAAATATTGTCTGCCTCTTTTTCTGCTGAACCTATTGTTGCTTCAGCAACTTTTTTACGCATAGCAAAACCAATTAAGCCACCAATAATAATTGATACAATACAACTTATTATAATAGTAACTATGTATTTTACGTCCAGAAAGAACACCTCCTTACTAAATTTATTTTAGACGTTTTTATATTATAAAAATAGTTAAGATATTATTAAAATTCATTAAAGATACCTCAATGTATATTTTATCTTTTTTATATAAAATTGTCAAGATATACAACTTTTATTTATATTTTTAACCTCTATAAAATTTCTTAGATTATAAATAAAGAGTATAGAAAAATCTATACCCTTATATTTATAATTAATTTATTCTTTAAATTTATCTATTTTAAAATAGTCTACTTTACTTGTTTCAATTTCTATATATTCTATCTTTTTATCTTTTATAACAATTATGTCTAAATATTTTAAAACTCTTTTATTAGCGTATACTATAACTTTATTGTATATAGTATTAGAAAATATAGAAATTATTTGATTTAATATAGTATTAGCTACATATTCATCACTTTTTATTCTACCACTACCATTACACATAAAACAGGTTGAAGAAACCATTTCATAAAGGGAACATAATGATTTTTTTCTAGTAATATACATTATACCAAGTTCATTTATAGAATATACATTTATAGGCATTCTGTCATTTTTGCATAATTGTTTCATATATAATTCTAATTGTTTTTTATGTTCTTCATTTTTCATATCAATAAGGTCTATTAATATAATACCTGATATATTTCTAAATCTTATTTCTTTGGCTATTTGTTCTAATGCCTCTTTATTAGTTTTAAAAATCATATCATCAAAAGACTTTGTAATGTTTTTCCCAGTATTTACATCTATAATAGTCATAGCTTCTACTATATCTATTATTAAAAATCCCCCACTTTTAAGCCAAACTTTATTATTAAAAGCCTTTTCAATTTTATTTTCTATACTATATGCTTCAAATATAGGTAATTTGTCATTATAAAATTCTACATTATTAAATATTTTTTTTAAATTGTCATAACTTTCTTTAGTATTAGTTATAACTTTATCATTTTTATCTAAAATATCTATTATTATTTTTTCAGCCTCTGTTTTAGCACAAAATAGTCTTTTAGGTGCTTTTATATAATTTGCTTTTTCTAATAAATTTTTACCTTTATCTATAAGACATAATACTTCACCTTGTATTTCTTTTTCACTAGCCTCTAAACAATTTGTCCTAAAAATAATACCATAATCTTTTGGCAAATTTTCGTTTGCAAATTGTTTTAAAAACTCCCTTTTATCTTTATTATCTATTTTTTTAGATATAGCTATACTTTTTTCATTTAATAATAAAACTATATATTTTCCTGTAAGAGTTAAATTTGTTGTAACACTTGCTCCTTTTAAATTTGTTCCTTGTTTATCTACTTGAACTAATATATCTTGTCCTTCTTTTAAATTTAAAGTATATTTATTAGTTTTTTCATTAAATATATATAAATCTTTTTGTTTTTTATCTGTTATACCTAAAAAGGCATTTTTATCATATCCTAAATCTACAAAGGCAAACTTTTTAGGAACTATATTTTTAACTTTAGCTATAAATATATCCCCTACTTTGAAACTATTTTTTTCTTCAATAGTTACTTCTTTAAGCTCATTGTCTTCTAAAAGTCCTGCTCTTTCATAATTAAAAAGTGTATCTATAACAAGTATTTTATTCATTTTAAACACCTACTTATAATAAATCTAATTGAATTTTATTTTCATCAAATAAAGCAGTTCTTTTATAATGTATTTTATATTTTTCATAAGGTAAATTTAAAAATTTATATAAACTTTCTATTAATATATCTGGTTTTAAATTTTTAGCACTACCTGTTGAAATTATAGTTTTTATTTTATTATTTTCTATAATTTCTATATTAAATATATCTTCTTTAATATTAACAGTTTTTATAGTTTCTTTACCTCTTTTTTTACTAATTCTTTCAATATTTATTTCTTCTTGCTTTAAAAACTCATCTATATTATTTTTATTAATATTATTATTTAACAATATTTCATATTCACCTATACAAACAATAGAAGGTGCTGACTTTTGCCCCTCTTTTAATTTAACTACATTTAAAATTTCCATACCTATTGGCATATTTTTATTTAATGTATCTTTTATAAAATTACAATCTAAATTTTCATCAAATTGCATATCTATATACTCTGCTTCACTTTCCATACCAAGTGGTAATGGTATTGCAAAGCTCATTATTTGGTGAGGGTTAAAACCTTGTGAGTAAGATATAGGCAAATTTGACCTTTTTATAGCTCTTTGAAATATTTTTAGTAAATCTAAATGTCCTGTATATTTTATTTTACCTATTTTAGAAAATTTAAGTCTGTATTTATTCAAAACAAACACCTCCACCAAAAACTTTTGCTCCACACATACTGCAATCTTGTCTACAATTAGGTGTAACTGTTTCATTTTTTGCTTTTTCCATTTCTTCTATAAAAAATCTTTTAGATACACCTATAGATATATGGTCCCAAGGTAAAATTTCATCATAACTTCTTTCTCTATTAGCATAAAATTCTCTGCTAAGTCCTGTTTGTTCTAATGCTTTTAACCAAGCGTCATATTTAAAACTTTCTGTCCAACCATCAAATTTTGCTCCATTTTGCCAAGCCTGAACTATAAGTTTAGCTACTTTTCTATCACCTCTAGCTAATATACCTTCTATTGAACTAACTGTTGGCTCGTGATAGTTTACTTTTACTTGTTTTCTTTCATTACTATCTTTTAAAAGGTATTGTTTTCTTAAAAATTCATCACAAGTATTTTGTGCTGACCATTGAAAAGGTGTAAAAGCTTTAGGTACAAAACAAGATGAACTTACTGTTACAGAAACACCCCTATTTCTTTTTTCTTTAGGTAATTCATAAAACTTATCTACTATATCTGATGCTAATTTTGCTATTCCCTTTACATCTTCATCTTTTTCAGTTGGTAAGCCTACCATAAAATATAATTTTACTCTATCCCAACCACCTTCAAAAGCAAGGCTACTACCTCTCAATATTTCCTCTTCTGTTATACCTTTGTTTATAACATCTCTAAGACGTTGTGTACCTGCTTCTGGTGCAAATGTTAAGCTAGATTTTCTAACACCTTGTACCTTTTGCATTAAGTCTAAAGAAAATGCATCTATTCTTAAAGAAGGTAAAGCAATATTTACTTTTTCATCTTTAAATTGTTCTAAAAGTCCCTCTGCAAGTTTTCTAAATTCTCTATAATCGGCAGTACTAAGACTTGTTAAAGAAACTTCCTCATGTCCTGAAGTTTCTACTAATGTTTTTGACTTATCAAGTATTGCATCTGCTGACTTTTCTCTAACTGGTCTATATACATATCCTGCTTGACAAAATCTACAACCTCTTATACAACCTCTAAATACTTCTAAATTTACTCTATCATGTACTATATCGATTAAAGGTACAAGTTGTTTATCTGGATAAAAAACATTATCCATATCTTTAACTATAACTTTTTTAATTTTTTTAGGTGCATCTTCTCTTAATGGTTTAAATTGTTTTATTTCTCCATTTTCCTTATATTCTACATCATAAAATTTAGGTATATATATACCTTCCATTTTTAATAATTCAATATAAAAATCTTCTTTTGTTCCACCTTGTTTTTTTATTTTTTTATATAAGTCAAAAAATTCATCATATTTAACTTCTCCTTCACCTATATAAAATATATCTATTATATCGGCTAAAGGTTCTGGATTATATGCACAAGGTCCACCCGCTATAATTATAGGGTCTTCTTCTGTTCTATCTTTACTCCATATAGGAATATTACCTAAATTTAGCATATTTATAATATTTGTATAAGTCATTTCATATTGTAAAGTAAAGCCTACAAAATCAAACTTTTTTACACTTGTACCTGTTTCAAGAGTAAATAATTCTATATTATTTTCTCTCATTTTTGCTTCCATATCATGCCAAGGTGCAAATACTCTTTCACAATATACATCTTCTCTTCTATTCATAAAGAAATATAATATTTGTAATCCAACATAGCTCATACCAACTTCATAACTATCTGGAAAACAAAAAGCAAATCTTATATCTACATCTTTAGGTTCCTTCACAACCATATTTATTTCATTACCTATATACCTTGCTGGTTTTTCTACTTGCATTAATATTTCATCTATCATATAATTCCTCCATCTTTAGTAATTTTTATAATATTATTTCATTATTTTTTCAACTACATTGTATATTGTACCATTAATACCATACTCTTGTATATAGTTTAAAAATACTTTTTCATCTATTGTAAAATAAATATTTCCATTTATAGATACATTTATAATTAAATAATAGTCTGAACTTAGTATTAATATAATATTTTTATTTTCATAATCTTTATCTATTAATACATTTTTTATTTTTAATATTTTATCTTTTTCATATTGTTCTTTATTTATTATAGCTTTATAAAACTGATATATATATTCACTTTTATTTACTTTTATAAAATATATGGATAAACATAATAAAGTAATGTTATAAGGATATAAAACCATTTGTATAAAACCTAATAAAAATAAAGTAAAACTAATAAATAAACTTAATTTTTTTAATATTATACTAGCCTTTAAATCTCCTATATTACTCCCTAAAATATAAGCAAAAAACCTACCCCCATCTAAAGGAAAAATAGGTAAACAATTAAAAAATGCAATTGATAAGTTAATATTTTTCATCAACTGCATTTTTTCATTTGTAACCATACTAAACATTAAAGCTAAAAATAAATTTAATATAACACCTATACTAACTATTAAAATCCTTTTATATAATTGTAATCTTTCAATATTATCAATTATAGCTATTTGCCCTATAGGTGTTATAACTAATTTTTTTATATTTAATCCAAATTTTTTAGCCATAAATATATGAGCTAATTCATGTAAAAAAACAAATATGAAAAAATAAAAATATATATTATAAACTTTAAAAAATAAAATTAAAATTAGTGCTACATAAAAAGTTGGATTTATACTTATTTTTTTTAACATACTTTCCCCTATTCTAAATAGTTTGCTTTAGGTAGTGCTACAAAATTTATAGGGTCTATATATTCACCATTTTTTAATATTGTATAATGTAAGTGAAAACCTGTTGAAAGTCCTGTACTACCTACTAAGCCTATTTTTTGATTCACCTCTATTTTATCATCTTTTTTAACTAGTGCTTTATTAAGGTGTGCATACATTATTTCGTAGTTGTCATAAGTTTTATATTTTATATATGTACCATAAGTATTTGAATTTCCAACTTCTGTTATAATACCAGATTTTACAGCATAAACTGGGCTATTTTCATCTGCCCCTATATCTAAACCATTATGAAATTCTTGTTTTTTTAATATAGGATTTTCCCTATTTCCAAAATAACCTGTTATAATACCATTTTCTACTGGATTTATCCATTTATTTTCTGCCCCAAGAACAACATTTGGTGTCTTGAGGCTATCTATTTTTTTGGTGCATTTTCAATTTCTTTTTCCATTTGTTCTATAACTTCACTATCTATTGAAACACCATCTTTATTTGTATTTCCAATATTTGTTTTAATATTAAATTTTGATAAAATATCATCTATTTTATTATCAATATTCAATTCACTATTTATCATAGATTTAGTTTTACTAACTATATTTTTAGCTATTTCTGAATTACTATTTGACAAATAATAAAATATCCCTATTATTAAAATACTTATTATACATTGCATAAAAAATTTAGAACTTGCTTGTGTATTATTTTGTTCATCAAATTTTATCATACCATTTTTTGTTGTATTTCTATAATCGTTATTTCTAGTTGTATGATTAGGTGTATTAATCCTTGTTGTTTTTATAGTTCTTTGTGTTTTTACACCTTTTAAAGAATTTTCAGCTAATCTTCTATAAAATTCTTTTTTATCACTCACTAAAAAATCACCTACCTTTGTATTTTCATTTTTTATATTTATATTAAATACAATGGTAGGTTATTACTATTTTTATTATTTTATCATCTTGGTAAATATACTAAACTTATTAACAAAAATATAGATAAAACATATAATATTCTATTAACTTTATGTGCTTTACCTAAAAATATATGTATTGCAACATATGATATAACACCAAAAGCTATACCTACTAATATACTATTAGTTAGTGGCATTAAAATCATAGTAAAAAATGCTGGTACTGCTTCATCTACATTTTCAAAATCTATAAATTTCATTATATTCATCATTAAAACCCCAGCTACTATAAGAGTTGTTGCTGTTGCTGCTGAAGGTACTAAAGCTACAAGTGGTGATAAAAATGTAGAAAGCAAAAATAAAACTCCTGTTACTATTGATGTTACTCCTGTTCTTCCACCTTCCACTATACCTGCTGTACTTTCTACATATGTTGATACTGTAACACTTCCTATTGCAGAACCAACAGAAGTAGTTATAGCATCTATTTCTAATATTTGAGGTATATTTTTATTCGCAAATCTTTCTTTACTTATTTCTACAAAATTATCTGCAACAATAAGCATAGCCATTGTTTCAAATATATCCATTATACAAATTGAAAATAATACAACAAGTAAGGTTATTAAAGTCTTAAACATAATGCTACTATTGCTAAAATCTATAATACCATTAAAGTTTAACTCAAAAAATACTGCATCTAAACTTATAGGTGTAAAAAAATTAATTTTTTCTAAACTTATAAGTCCTAATGGAAATGCTAATAAAATACAAATAATTTTACCTATAAATATTGAACCATAAATATGTTTTTTATGTAATATTGTTATTAATATTACACCTGCTAAAGCTAATAATGCTGTTTTAGTATCTTTACTAGTTATAGTAGATAAATCAAAAAGATTAGTATTTATAGAACTTTGGTCTATAATATGTGCCTTTAAAAGTCCTTGATATGCTATAAACAACCCTATACCACAAGTAACAGCATATTTAATATTTTTAGGTATTGCTTTATGTATTTTCTTTTCCATACCAAATAAAGCAAGAATAAAAAATATAAAAGCTGATATAAATACAATAGCTAATGCTTGATTGTAAGTATATCCAAAATTTAAACAAACTGTATAAGTTATAAATGTTCCTACTGCAAGGCTTGGACCTTGTACAAATGGTAAATTTGTTAAATATCCCATTATTATTGAACTTACCCCTGAACATATAAAAGATGCTGCTGTTAGAGCTACAAGCATTTCATTTAATGTTAATCCATTATCTAAAACAAAATATCCTAATTGTTTTCCATTTACTAATACTTGATTATAAAATACATTCATTAGTATTTCTGGCACAAGCATAACTAAATATATTAATGTAAAATAATTTGTAATACCAGCTAAAATTTCTGTTTTTAAATTAGAATTATGTTCTAAAATATTAAATTTTTTGTATAAAAACGTTTTTATATAATCTATCATTAAAACTCCTTTACTTCTTTTAAATGTTTTATAAATATATTTATAATTTCTTCATATTGCAAAAGTGGTTTTAAATCTAATGTTACATTTATACCACTTTCTAATAATTTATATTTTATAGTGTATGCTATATCATTTTGTATATGCTTACCCTCAAATAATAAAAAAGGTTTAACACATATATTTTTTATATTTTTAATTTTTAGTATTTTTATAGTATCTTCTATATAGGGACTACTTTCTAAATTTGCAAAAAATATATTTTTATCTTTAAACATATTAAATAACCTTTTATACTTTTCATTAGATTTTGCTTCTGTTCCATGACATATATATATTGTATTTTGATTATATTTAGTTTTTATAAAATTATAAACAAGTTGAAAATCTTCATCACTATATAATAAGGGTTTAGCTATTTTTATATTTTGAAATTTTTTAATATTACTATATTCTATGCCATCTATTGTAAATATAGGTAAACATAAAATTTCACTATATTTTTTATTTTTAATATCAATTAATACTTTTGATATATCATAACCATATTTTTTTATAAAAAATTTACTTGTAAAACAAATATATATATCATAATATTTAAAGTATATGTTTATTTTATATTTTAATTTTTTTAATTGCTCTTCTATATTTTTATTACCAAAACAAACTAATAAAATTGCTTTTTTCATATAATCTCCTAAAAATATTATTAAAGTGTTATAATATCATTTTTTTAAATTTTTTTCAATATTTTATACACTTTTTGTTTATTATACTATTATTTATATTATTTATAATTAAATTGTAATTAAAAATTTAGTATATACTTTATTTTCTTTGAATAAGTATTTTAAAGGTTACAAATACAAAAAAATTTTTTAAGTTACCGAAGGGAGAAATTAAAATGCAAACAGATTTAAAGCAAAATAATACAATAACACTTATTGGGAAAATTATATCAGATTATGTTTTTTCACATGAAATGTATGGTGAATCTTTTTATACATTTCAAATAGAAACTTCTAGATTAAGTGAAACAACTGATATTTTACCTGTTACTATATCTGAAAGACTTATTGATAAAAATTTATTTAAGATAGACTCTTTAATAGAAATTACCGGTCAAATTCGTTCTTATAATAATATTGTAGATGGTAAAAATCATCTTCTTTTAACAGTTTTTGTTAAAGATATAAATTTTAATTTAGATTTAAATAAAAATCCAAATCAAGTTGTATTAAATGGATATATATGTAAACCACCTGTATATAGAAAAACACCTTTTGGAAGAGAAATAGCTGATGTATTATTAGCTGTAAATCGCTCTTATAACAAATCTGATTACATACCTTGTATAATATGGGGAAGAAATGCAAAATTTGCAAATAATTTAGAAGTTGGAAATAACATAAAAATTTCTGGTCGTATGCAAAGTAGAAATTATCAAAAGAAACTTGAAAATGGTGAAGTTTTAGAAAAAACTGCATATGAAATAAGTGTTTCTAAATTAGAAGTATTAGAAAAAAATCTTGGTAAAAATAATGAATAATACATATAAAAGGCTAGTTTATAACTAGCCTTTAAAATATTCTTGGCTTTATAATATCATTTTTATCAAGTTTTGTATTCCAAGGTATACTATATAAACTATTACTTTTATTTTTTAGTTTTTCATAATGTTTTAATCTTTCATTTATTTGTTCTTCACCAGACCAATATTTAACACCTAATAAATAACTATCCATCATATTATCCCAAGAAGTAAAATTTTGTTGTAGTTTTTCACAAGCATCAACACAATAATTTATAGCTTCCTCATATTTTATATAACCACTTAAATAAGCACCTCCTGCTATATAAACAACTCTACATAAATCCCAAGCCAAAACATTTTGCATTTCTTTAATTTCAAGACTTTCCAGTTCCTCTCTACTTAAACTTTTTATTTCTTTTATAAATTCTTTATTATGTCCTTCCAAAAAAAGCCAATTTATCATATTTATTGTTTCTTCTTTATTTTTTATACCCCATCCCATATCTAACAAATACTTTGAAAATTTTTTAGATAAAAAGTTATACCTATTACAATTTATATCAATACAAGTTTTAAATGTATGTAAAAATGCTGTTCCATTTACAGCAAGTATAAATCTCATTGTAGGAGTAATTCTACTTTTATATATAATTTTAATTAAACTTTTTAAAATAAATATTAAAATTATAATAATTAAAATAAATAATAAAATTTTCAAAATAAACACCTCTTATTTAAAAATATCTTTACCAAAAATAAAAGGTCAGAAAAATCTAACCTTTTATTTATATATTATTTTACTAATTTTTTAAGCTCATCAGCAACAAATTGAACATTTGCCCCTATTATTATTTGTATAGCATTTTTACCTGGTTTTAATATACCAGAAACTTTTGCTGATTTGATTTTAGCTTCATCAACTTTAGTAATATCTTTTACTTCAAGTCTTAATCTAGTTATACAGTTATCAACTGTTGTAACATTATCTTTACCACCAAGACCTTCTAATATAATTTTTGCCATTTCTCCAAAACCTGTACTACCATTAGACATATTAGCAGTAGCATTAGAAACTACTTCTAATTCATCCTCTCTACCTGGAGTTTTAAAATTAAATATTTTAATAGCAAATCTAAATACAAAGTAGTAAACAACACCAACTACTAAACCTACTGGAAGAAGCATCCAAGGATTAAGTGCTAAAGGTGTAAATGAACTAAAAAATAAATCTAAGAAACCTGCACTAAAGTTAAAACCTGCTCTAATTGGTAACATAGCTAATATTGCTAAAGATAACCCTGTTAAAATAGCATATATTACATATAAACCAGGAGCTAAGAACATAAAAGCAAACTCTATAGGTTCTGTAACACCTGTAAAGAATGAACATATTGCAGCAGAGAATAATAAACCTGCAACCATTTTTTTGTTTTTATCTTTAGCTGTATGATACATAGCAAGACAACCTGCTGGTAAACCAAACATCATAACTGGGAAGAAGCCTGTCATATAAATACCAGTTTCACCAAGAGTACCAGTACCAGCCCAGAATTTACCAAGGTCATTAACATTAGCAACATCAAACCAGAATACTGAGTTTAATGCATGATGTAAACCAAGAGGTATTAATAATCTGTTAAAGAAACCATATAAACCAGCACCAACAGCACCTAAACCAACAATACCTTCACCTAAAGCTACTAATCCAGAATAAATAATTGGCCAAATAAAGAATAAAATACCACAACCAATAAGTGATACAATACCTGTAACAATAGCTACACTTCGTTTACCACTAAAAAATGCTAAAGCATCTGGCAATTTAGTATTTTTAAATTTATTGTAACAAGTAGCACCAATAATACCACTTACAATACCTATAAACTGATTACCTAAATTCATTTTTGAGAATGATGCATTTACATCATCAGCTGGAATACCTTTTAAAGCAGCAACAGTATCTGTTTTTAAAACAGTTATAAATATAAGGAAAGATACAAGACCTGCAAGAGCAGAAGTACCTTCTTGGTCATCAGACATACCAACTGCAATACCTATTGCAAATAGTATACCCATACTATCAATTATTGCACCACCTGCTGTTACTAAAAATTTAGCAATAACAAATAGCGAACCAGGGTCTCCCCCAGCCATAACAGACTTATCAAACATATAACCTAATCCCATTAATATACCTGCTATAGGTAAACAAGCAACTGGTAACATTAAGGATTTACCTAATCTTTGAAAATATTTCATCATAATGTACAACCTCCCTTAACTTTATATTTTTTATTTATGCATTTATTATACTCCTGTTTTTTTTATTTGTCAACATATTATCTAATTAATACAACCTATATAATTTTTTTATACATTATATAACTAAATTTAACTATATTATATCTTTTATACAAAAAAGGTTCTACTCCTCCATCTACAACTTGAGTAATAAAAAAGATATATTCTTCTGGAAATTTTATATTACATTTATTTTCAAATGTTTATACTTTTTCTATATAATATACATTCATTTAATTTATATTTATGTTTTTCTGCTCCAAATATATCTATATTTACTTTACTAGCTTCTTTAATAAGATATTTTATATATTCTATATATTGTCTTGTAAGTCTTTTACCTTTAAACTCTTTTAACATATAAATTCCCCTCCTATTAAAAAAAGGTATAGACAAAAGCCTATACCTTGTAACAAAATTATTTTCTTAAACCTAATTCTGCAATAAGTTCACGATATTTAACAATATCTTTATTTTTAATATAATTTAAAAGACCTTTTCTTTGACCTACCATTTTTAAAAGACCTCTTCTAGAATGATGGTCTTTTTTATGAGTTCTTAAGTGGTCAGTTAAATGATTAATTCTAGCAGTTAATAAAGCAACTTGAACTTCTGGAGAACCAGTATCTTCTGGGTTTCTACCAAATTTTGCAACGATTTCTTTTTTGTTAAATTCCATTTTAAAATTCCTCCATAAATATAAATAAACTCCTAATGCTAAGAAAAGGTTGGAGTATCCATTTTCTGAACATAGGTTAGCAAATAAATATTAACACAAAAATCTATTTTTTGCAAGTATTTTCTTATTAATTATTTAACGTTTAATATATATGTATAGTATTTATTTAAAAGTATATCTAATTTTACACTAGTTTTTAATATATTTTCTTGTGTATCATTGTTTTTTATTTGTTCATTTAAAAGTTCTCTAATTTTTTCTATATTTTTTATTATTATCTTATTTCATTCCCTTCTAATAATATATCCATATCACTAGTATTTTTTTTAGCTTTTATTAAGTTTATAATAAGATAAATAGTAAATACTAAAACAAGTATAATAGATAAAACTTGTGATACTCTTAAATTTGTAGATGCTATCATAAGTGAATCTGTTCTCATACCTTCTATCCAAAATCTACCTATACCATAACCTATAAAATATATAGCCATAAGTTGACCTTCAAATTTTTTACGTTTTCTAAATATAAATACTAGTATTAAAACACCTATATTCCATAAAGATTCATATAAAAATGTTGGGTGTACTTGTATATATTCAACACCATTTACATTTACAACTTTATCTAATACATCTTTAGATATATTAGATACTTGGTCTTTTATATAACGCATAGCAAATAAAGAATCTGTATATCCTCCAAAGGCTTCTCTATTTACAAAATTACCCCATCTACCTATTATTTGTCCTATTAATAATGCAAATGAAAATGTATCTGCAACTTTAAAAAAGTTTTTCTTTCTAATTTTACATATAATAGAAGCTGATAAAACTGCTCCTATTATAGCTCCATATATGGCTATACCACCATTTCTTATAGAAAATATTTCGTTTAAGTGATTTTTAAAATAATCCCAAGAAAAGATTACATAATATAATCTTGCACATAATATACTAATAATAGCAGATATTATAACTGTATCTAAATAAAAATTTATATCTTGATTTGTTCTTTTAGCCTCTTTTAAAGTTACTATCATACCTAATAACATACCAGTAGCTATAATTATACCATACCAGTATACATCTATACCAAATATAGTAAATGCTACTCTATCTAAATGATTAATTTTTATTCCTAAGTTTACAAACCATATTTCTGGTGTCAAAATAATACCCCCTAATTTTTTATTTTAGTTTATAATACTTAAATATGCATCATTTTCAAAATATTTTAAATAGTTTTGTATATCTTCTAAATTTGCACTTTGTAAAGAATTATAATAAGATTTTATATTAAAGTTATTAGAAAAATAATCTGCTTCCATAGATACTATATTATCTACTACATTAAATTTTCTTATAAAACTACCTATATGTTTATTTTTTATCCTTTCAAAGTCTTTCTCTAAAATATTTTTATTTTTAAATAAATCTATTTCTTCATTTATATACTTTATAATTTCTTTTGGTTTATTAGATATACCTGAAAATATATATGATGTATTTTCATTAAAATTATTAAAGTCAAAACCAAAGGTATCATCTATAATTCCTTTATTGTATAACTTTTCATAAAATAATGAACTCTTTCCAAAAATAATATCTAAAATAATTTTATTATATATTATTTTATCAAATATTGTAACATCTTTTTGAAGATTTTTAAAGCCTATATTGAAAACTTTTTGATTAATTCCCATTTTCTTTTCTACATAATTAGACTTATTTCCATTATTTTCTTTAAATTGTTTAATATTACCTGTTTTTTTATCATTTATAGTTAAATTTTTCAATATACTATCTTCTACATTTTTCTTGTCATCTATATCACCACAACAAATAATTATACAATTATCTTTTGTATAAAAATTATTATAACATTGATATAACATATCTTCATTAATTTTTGTTATATCCTCAACACTACCTGCTATATCATTTGTTATAGGGTTATCCTTATCATACATTATACACATAAGATTAAAAAATACCCTCCAATAAGGGTCATCATCATACATTTTTATTTCTTGTTCTATTATACCTTTTTCTTTTTCTACATTTTCATTTGTAAAATATGGATAACTAACAAGTTTTAATAATTCATTAAAATTTTCATAAAAATTATTAACACAGTTAAAATAATATGCTGTTGATAAAAAATTAGTGTATGCATTTACATTTCCACCTAATTTATTAAATTTATCAAAAACATTATATTCTTTTTTTTCAAACATTTTATGTTCTAAAAAATGTGCTATTCCTGGTGGTAAAACAATATTTTCTTTATTAATTATTAAGTTATTATCCATAGAACCATATTTAAAACAAATCATAGCTTGTTTTTGAATAAAGTTTTTTTTAGGTATAAATGCAAGAATCGTACCATTTATATTCTCATATATAATTTTATCTATCAATGTCATCACCTTTCATAAAGTAACATGTATCTAACCATATATTTTTAAAAGCCTCTTTTATATTTTCTTTTGTAACACTTTTTATACTATTTATAATATCATCTATACTTATATTTACACTTGCTAAATAATTTGTATAATAATAGTCTATTGTAGCAGTATTATAATCAACTATACCTCTATATTTTTTACATAAACTATTTTTAGCAATTTCTATACTATCATTGTTAAAATTCCCTTTTATAATACTTTCTACATTTTCTGTTATACTTTTAATTGCTTTTTCATATTGTTTTACATCAACTCCACTTTCTATAAATATTATACCTTTAAACATATAAATAAAAGAATTTATATAATAACATAAACTTTGCTTTTCTCTTACATTATTAAAAAGCATTGAACCAGAGCCACCACCTAATATTTCATTTCCAACTAAAAGTGGTATAAAGTTTTTATGGTTAGCAGGTATATTACTTCTAAAAGCAATACAAAGTTTACCTTGTGTTATATTACATTTTTCTATAACAGTATTTTCTCTAACCTTTTCTTTATATACAAAATCTAATTTTAAAGGCTTATAATTTCTATTTTCTATATTAAAATATTTTAAAGTCATATTTTTAATAGTTTCTTCTTTTACATCACCTATAACAAATATATCTATTTCAGCTGTTTTTAAAATATCTAAATAATGGTTATAAAGTTTTTTATTTTCTATTTTATTATTTTCTAAATCTTCTATATATCCATCAGCTAAAATACCAAACTTTTCACTTTTACACATAGTTTCTATACATCTATCTTTTGCAAGTTCTTTTTTATCATTTTGCCTAGATAATATAGTATCTTTTGTAATTTGTTTAGCTTTATTAAAATATTCTTCTTTAAATTGTCCATTCTCTACTAATGGATTTAATATTATTTCTTTTAAAAATTCAAATATATCTTCTAAATGTACTTTATCTTCTACAAATTCTATTAAAAACTCTATTACTTGATTATCACCTTTTTTTAATATATCACTATGAATATAAGTACCATACATTTCTTCTGTTTTTATACTTATATCTCTTATACTTTTATATTTTTCACAACCCATAGTTAAAATTTTAGGTAACATAGCATTGTATGTTACATATTTTCTATTCAATTCTTGTCTTAAAAGAACAGCTATACATATAGTTTTAAATTTATTAGTATTTATAACTTTTATATTTATTCCATTTTCAACCATATTTTCACCTACATATATTTACGCATATTTTTTAATGCACTTTTTTCAAGTCTACTTACTTGTGCTTGGCTTATATTTATTTCTTCTGCTACTTCCATTTGTGTTTTACCTTCAAAAAATCTAAGTTTTATAATATATTTTTCTCTTTGGTTTAGTTTTTTCATAGCCTCATTTAAACTAATATTTTCTATCCATTGATTATCATTGTTTTTGTCATCTTTTACTTGGTCCATAACAAAAATAGAATCACTACCATCATTATAAACTGGTTCAAATAGAGAAATAGGTTCTTGTATAGCATCTAATGCTAATATAATATCCTCTTTATCCATATTTAACTCTTTAGCAATTTCTTCAATAGTAGGTTCTTTACTATTTTTATTAATAAGCATTTCTTTCATTTGTAATGCTTTATATGCTGTATCTCTTAATGACCTACTTACCCTTATAGAATTATAGTCTCTTAAATACCTTCTAACTTCTCCTATAATCATAGGAACAGCATACGTACTAAGTTTAACACCTTGGTTTACATCAAAATTATTAATAGCCTTTATAAGCCCTATAACTCCAACTTGAAATATATCATCTATATTTTCACCACGATTTGCAAATTTTTTTATTACACTTAAAACAAGTCTTAAATTACTATATATAAATTCTTCTTTTGCTTTTTCATCTCCTGCTTGAACTCTTTTAAAAAGTTCTTCTTTTTCTTCATTTTTTAATATTGGTAACTTACTAGTATTAACGCCACATATTTCAACTTTATATCCTGACATAAAAAATACCTCCGAAAAATTCCTTATATAAAGATATTTTCCAAAGGTATTAAATTTATACATTTTTTAATTTCTAATTATTAGCAATTATATTACATACTTGGTGTATCTGTAGAACCACCACCACTTAAATATGGTTTACCAAAAGTATATATTGATATTGAATAATTTATTTTATTTTGTTCAATTTGTTTTTCAACATTTAAAATACCAAGTTCTGCTTGTTCTACTTGGTTTAAAGTAGCATTGCCATTAATATAATTAGCTACTGTTGTATTATATGTGTCAATAGCTTTATTAAGTTCTAATTTTAAACTTTTGTCATTATCTCTCATTTTTAATAAATTATTATAGCTACTTCTCAATTTATTTTCCATATCTACTTTTCCATCTTCTAACTTACGTTGAGCAGTTTTTATATCATTATTAGATTTTATTTTGTCACCTTCAGAAACTGTATGACTATAATTTTCATCTATATTTTCAGCCCTTTCTAAATTCTTTTTAAGAAGTTGAATGGATATGTCTCCTTCTTTATTCCTTATAACATATGTATCTATATCTATTTTATCAAGTTCATTAAAATCATCATTTAAATCTATATCTACATTAACATTACTATCTTGCCCTAGTATATTATTTAATGTTTGTTGTTGAATTTCTAAAGAATTTTTTAAAGATTCTAAATTTAATTTATTGTTTTTTTGTGTATCTTTTGCTTGTTTTAATTCATTTTCTGAAATCATTCCATATTTATATTTTAACTCTAAAGCCTCAATATTTTTTTGATTAGTTTCAATAGTTTTTTCTAAAACTGCAATATTTAGTTTAGTAGTTTTTATATTTGTAGCCGCACTAATAACACTTAATTCTATACTATCTTCTATTATTTTTTGATTAATTTCTTTATCTTCTACTTGTCCATCTAAGCTTTTAATACTTCTTAAAATACTTTCTATAGCTGGGTCATAATAATCTTGCCCTATAACTTGGTCTTGTAAATCTAAAGACGTTTTTTTACTATATTCTATAGCATCATTAAGATTTCTTATATTAGAATTTTTACTTTGAGCCATTTTTACAGCTTCTTCTTGTGATAATACTTTTGTATCATCTTCTTTATATAAATCATCTAAATATATATATTCCCCTTTATTAGTATCTATTAATATTTTTTGCTTTTCACCATCCCAATTTACTTTCATATCAAAAGCTTCACATACAAATCTTAGAGGAACATATGTTACACCATCTATTATTTCAACTGAAACAGGCATATCTAAATATTTATCATTTAACTTAGCTTTATTTGTATCTACATTTATAGTTAAAACTTTATCTTCGTTTTTAGCTGTTATAGTTCTTTTAAAATCATTCCAATCTACTTTTATATCTAACATTTCAAATATATCTCTAAAAGCTACTAATGTATAACCATCTTTATTTATAACAGTAGAATTAAAAGGTTGCAACATATTATCTATATTAACAGAAACTTCTTTTTTATCATAAGCATATACACTATTTATTAAAAATATAGTAGCTAATGCTGTAGAAATTGCAAATTTTTTTAAATTTTTTTTCATTTCAATACCTCCTAAAATTATTAATAATATACGAAATATATAACTAATAGTTTATTTTTTTATTAAAATAATATCTTTAATATTTTTTATATTATTAGTTACTATTGCATTTTTAGTAATAATACAAATCATATCTTTACCATTAAACCCTACAAATTCACCTTCATAAATCTTTTTATGTAATGTAATTACTTTTATAAGCATACCTCTTTTATATATATTACCTTTAAACATAATTACTTCCTTGGGAAACATTAAATAAAAATCTTTAATCATAGTATTAAAAACTTGTATAGGATATTCACATTCTTTTGATAATTTTCTAAAAAATAAAAAAGATTTTAAAATGATAAGTATAACAAAAGATATTATTAAACAAAAAATAACCTCTCCAAAAGATAAAAATACTAAATTTTTCATATTAACACCAACTTTCATTTTATGTTAGTAATATATAAATTATATCATAAAAATTGTAATTTATAAATAAATTTTTTAATTTATTTTATATATTTTCTAACTAATTTTTAGAAAATAAAAATTTAAAAAAATATATATTTACAAAATAAAATTATTATTATATAATGTGTTTTAAAATATGAAACCAATTCCATATAAGGAGAGTGAATAAAAATGAATTATTATAATACTGCTAAAGAAATTTTTGAAAAAATTGGCGGTAAAGAAAATTTAGTTTCTGCTGCACATTGTGCTACCAGACTTAGACTAGTTGTAGTAGATAACGAAAAAATTGACAAAGCCTCTGTTGAAAATATAGATGGTGTTAAAGGTGCTTTTTTAGCATCTGGTCAGTTACAAATTATTTTAGGTACTGGTGTTGTAAATAAGGTTTATGAAGAATTTACTAAAATTGCTGGTATAGGTGAAACAACAAAAGAAGAAATTAAAAATATTTCTGCTCAAAAGCAAAACATATTTAAAAGGGGTATAAAAACTATTGGTGATATTTTTGTACCTATTATACCTGCTATTGTTGCAAGTGGATTTTTAATGGGCTTACTTGAAGCTTTAAACTTTATGGTAAATAATAACTTTTTAAGTATAGACACTTCTAGTTCTATTTATGTATTTGCTAAACTATTTAGTAGTACTGCATATGTATTTTTACCAATATTAATAGCTTTTAGTGCTGGTAAAGTTTTTGGAGCTAATCAGTATTTAGCTGCTGTTATTGGTATGATTATGATACACCCTGATTTACAAAATGCTTGGACAGTTGCATCTGAAGGTGTATTAAATACTCAATCTGTATTTTTTGGACTTTATAAAATAGATATGATAGGCTATCAAGGTCATGTTATACCTGTTATTATATCTGTTTGGATTTTAAGTTTGATTGAAAAAAAATTACACAAAGTTGTACCTGCCATGTTAGATTTATTTGTTACACCTCTTGTTAGTGTATTTATAACTGGTTACATTACATTAGCTGCTGTTGGTCCTGTTTTTGTTTTAATAGAAAATAGTATTATTGATGGTATACAATTTCTTTTAACTTTACCATTTGGTATAGGTAGTTTCTTAATGGGTGGAGCTTATGCTACTACTGTTGTTTCTGGTATACATCATATGTATACAGTTATAGATTTAGGACAAATTGATAAGTTTGGATACACTTATTGGTTACCTCTTGCATCTGCTGCAAATGTTGCTCAAGGTGGTGCTGCTCTTGCTGTTGCTTTAAAAACTAAAAATAAAAAATTAAAATCTATGGCTTTACCTTCTGCCCTTAGTTCTTTTATGGGTATTACAGAACCAGCTATATTTGGTGTTAATCTTAGATATGTAAGACCATTTATTGCTGCATCTATTGGTGCTGCTTGTGGTGCTTTATATGCCTCTATTGTTGGTCTTGGTGCTACTGGTACAGGTGTAACAGGTATATTTGGTATTTTATTACATCTTCATAGTCCATTAAAATATATTATTGCTATGCTTATTGCTGTTACTGTATCTTTTGTTTTAACTTGGATATTTGGTATAAAAGAAGATTAATTTTATAGAAAGGAGCAATTTATGAATTCCTTAACAAAACATTTAAAAAAATCAATAGAAATAATAGAAAATAATAAAAATAATCTCCATAATGATTTATGGAGGTTAAATTTTCATTTAATGCCTCCTATTGGTTGGCTTAATGACCCTAATGGCTTATGTTACTTTAAAGGAGAATATCATATATTTTTCCAGTATTCACCTTTTAATGTTAATGGAGAATTAAAGTTTTGGGGACATTATAAAAGTAAAGACCTAATTAATTGGGAATATTTAGGCGTACCTTTATTACCAGACCAACCTTTTGATTGTCATGGGACTTATTCAGGTTCGGCTTTAATTGAAGATGAAAAAATGTATTTATATTATACTGGTAATGTTAAATATTCTGGAGAAAATTATGACTATATAAATAATGGTAGAGGTTCAAATACTATTTTGGCTATTAGTGATGGTAATAATATTATTAGTAAAAAATGTTTACTTACAAATGAAGATTATCCTAAAAATTTTACTTGTCATATTAGAGACCCTAAAGTTTGGAAAGAAAATGATAATTACTATATGGTTTTAGGTGGTAGAACTAAAGAAGATAAAGGTGTTATTTTACTTTACAAATCTTTAGATAAAATAAACTGGAACTTTTTAAACATAATAGAAAGTGAAAATAAATTTGGTTATATGTGGGAATGTCCTGACTTATTTGATTTAGATAATAAGACAATACTTATGATTTCACCTCAAGGTGTTGAAAAACAAGGATATAAATATCAAAATATATATCAATCTGGTTATTATATTTTAAATGGTGACTATAAAACTAATAATTATAGTTTAAATGAATTTACAGAAATAGACAGAGGATTTGATTTCTATGCACCTCAAACATTTTTAGATAATAAAAATAGACGAATTTTAATTGGTTGGTTTGGTTTACCTGATATTCAAGACTTTTATACAAATAAAACAATAGAAAAAGGTTGGCAACACGCATTAACTATACCTAGAGTTTTAAAAATAATAGGTAATAAAATATATCAACAACCTATTGAAGAGCTTAAATCTTTAAGAAAAGAACAATTAAATATTGAAAATAATAAAATATATAATATAGATTGTTGTTTTGAATTACTAATTGAAAATATATTAAATGACATAACAATAAAATTAGAAAATGATGTTATTATACAATTTAAAGAAAATTTATTTACATTAAAATTTGATAGTGATAAGTTAGGTTGTGGTAGAACTAGTAGAAGTGTAGAAATTAATAATTGTAATAAACTTCAAATATTTGTTGACTATTCTTCAATAGAAATTTTTATTAATGATGGCGAAGAAGTTTTTTCTACAAGATTTTACCCAAACGAAAAAAATATTATTTTAGAAATAAATGGCAATGGAAACAATACTTTATATCCTTTAAATAGCTTTTCTATAAAATAAATATTGACACTTAATTATTTAATTGTTAATATTTTTATAAAAAAATATTTAAAGAGGTTACAAATGAATAAAGTTACTATACAAGATATAGCAGATATGTGCCAAGTATCTAAAAGTAGTGTTTCAAGATATTTGAATGGTGGATATGTAAGCAAGGAAAATAAAGAAAAAATCAAAGAAGCAATAGAAAAAACAGGGTTTAAATCAAATTTTTTTGCTAAAAGATTAAAAACAAAAAATAGTAATCTTTTAGGTATTATTATTCCTAGGATAGACTCTATAACAGTTGGTAAAGTTTTAAATGGTATAAATAATATTTGTGAAGAAAACAACTATACTATTTTAATGCAATGTTCTAATCTTAATTTTAAAAAAGAAATTGATTGTATAAAATCATTATATAATCAAGGTGTAGATGGTATTATAGTATATACTTTAGGAATAACAAATGAACATATAGAAATATATAAAAACTTAAAAATACCAATTATATTTATAGGGCAAAAAAATAAAAATGTAAATTATATTTGTATTGATGATTATAAATCAGGTTATATTATGGGAGAATATTTTTATAAAAATAACCATAAAAATATAGTATTTTTAGGTGTTAGTGAAAATGATAAAGCTGTTGGTGTAGAAAGAAAAGAAGGATTTTATGATTTTTATAAAAAAAATGTATCTAATTATAATATAAATTTTGTAGAAACAGATTTTTCCTTTAAAAAATCATATAATAAAGGAAAAGATGTAATTAAATTTAATCCTACTGGTGTTATATGTGCTACTGATAATATTTGTTTAGGACTTATGTTATATCTTAATGAAAAAGGTATAAAAATACCAGATGAAATATCTGTTGCAGGATTTGGAGGATATGAAGTAAGTTCTGCTATAAAACCAGCCATTACAACAATAGAATTTGATTATGAACTTTTAGGAAAAATGGCTACTAAAAATATATTAAACTTAATAAAAAATGAAAATATTAAAGAAAAAACAGATATAAGTTTAAAACTTATAAAAGGTGAATCTGTAAAGGATATAGGTGATAATTATGAATAAAGTATATTGTATAGGTGAAATTTTAATAGATATGGTTTCAACTGATAGAATAGGCTTAAAAAATGCATTATCTTTTGAAAAAAAAGCTGGTGGAGCACCTGCTAATGTATGTTGTGCTGTTTCAAAAATGGAAAAAGAAACAGAATTTATAGGTCAAATAGGCAAAGATTTTTTTGGTGATTATTTAAGTGATATATTAGAAAAATATAATATAAAAACAAATCTTTGTTATAAAGAAGGAAACACAACTTTAGCATTTGTAGCATTAGATAAAAATGGAGAAAGAGACTTTTCATTTATAAGAGGTTGTGATAAAGATTTTGATTATAAAAAAATAGATTTTAATTGTATAGATAATAAAGATATTTTACATTTTGGAAGTGCTACTGGTTTATTAGATGGAAACTTAAAGGAAAGTTATATAAAACTTTTTGAATATGCAAAAGAAAAAAATATATTTATATCTTTTGACCCAAATTATAGAGAAAATCTTATAACAGAAGATATAAAAGATAAATTTATAGAAGATTGTAAATATTTTATAAAAGATAGTGATTTTATAAAAATGAGTGATGAAGAAATAAAACTTATTTCTAAAAAAGAAGACTTAAAAGAAAGTATAGCATATATACACTCTTTAGGAGGCAAAATAATAGCTGTAACATTAGGTAAAAATGGTACTATGCTATCTTTTAATAAAAATATAGAAACTATACCAAGTATAAAGATAAATCAAATAGACTCAACTGGTGCAGGTGATGCATTTGTAGGAAGTATGTTAGCTTTAATACTAGAAATAATACAACAAAACAGATATCCAACATATGAAGAGTTAAAAGAAATATGTTTATTTGCAAATAAAGTTGGTGCTATAACTTGCACTAACTATGGTGCAATGGATTCTATACCAACAAAAAAAGAAATTATAGAAAGATAATTTATAAAACTTAAAAACCCACTTAAAAGTGGGTTTTTTATTTATGTAATAGGAGTTATAAATATAAAAAATTGCTTAAATTAAATGGTAATTATTTAGAAATAAATAATTGTGTCCAATGGTTTGAAGAAAAACCAACACCAATATGAGTAAAAGATTTACTAAGAATATTTCTTCTATGACCTTCAGAATTCATCCAAGCATCAACAACTCTTTCAGCTGTTTTTTGACCTTTAGCAATATTTTCACCAGCAGTTTTATATGTAATGTTAAATTGTTTTAACATATCAAAAGGTGAGCCATAAGTAGGAGAAGTATGAGAGAAATAGCCTTTCTTTTTCATATCTTCAGATTTTAATCTTGCCACCTTAGATAATTCTGTATCTAATTTAAGAGGTTGTAAGCCTGCTTTTTGTCTTTCTATATTAACAAGTCTAACTACTTCTTGTTCAATAGAAGATACAGAACTATTTAAATTATCATCATTATCTGTTGGATTATTAGGTTTGCTAGGTTTATTGTCTGGTTTATTTTCAGGTTTGTTGTTATTGTTATCATTAGGTTTATTAATATTGTTATTGTTGTTGTTACTATTGTTATTATTATTTCCTTGATTATTATTTTGATTGTATTCAGTAATAGGTTTACCATTAATAGTTAAAAAGTTATAAATTGAGTTATTTGGATAATAACTAGCTCCAAATACACTTGCTGTTGAAAATAAAGTTAAAGCAAAAGTTGTAATAAAAAATTTTTTCATAATAATTAATCCTTTCAAAATATAATTTATGTTTTTAAAACTTTTATTGTATCTTATTTGCTTTATCTATTATTTTTTTAATTTATATGTAGTATTTGTTATCTTATATATTTACAATATATTATGTATAATAGTTGTTGTTTTCTTTGTCTATATATATGATACTATATTGTAATCAAATTGTAAAGAATAAATTATTGTCAAAAATGTTATATTTATACTTAACAAAAAAAGGTTGAAGAAAAAACTTCAACCTAAAAATAGTTAATTATTTTTCAATTTAAAGTCAGAAACTGAAGAATAGAATATTTGAGCTTGAGTAGCTAATTCTTCAGCGGCAGCAGCAGACTGTTCACTATTAGCATTATTACTTTGAGTAACATCAGCAATTTGAGCTATACCAATAGTAACTTCTTGAATAGATTTTTGTTGCTCCTTAGAAGATTTAGTAGAATTAGCAACTAGATTAGATATTTCTTGAATTTCTTCTACAATACTAGCTAAAGATTTAGCAGTATCATTTGCAATTTTAGAGCCTTCAGAAAGTTTTGAAACAGTACTTTTAATAAGTTCAGTAGTTTCTTTAGCAGCTTGTTGACTTCTAGCAGCAAGGTTACGAACTTCTTCAGCAACAACAGCAAAACCTTTACCGTGTTCACCAGCACGAGCAGCCTCAACAGCAGCATTAAGGGCAAGAATATTAGTTTGGAAAGCAATATCATCTATAACTTTAATAATATTAGATATACTGCTAGAAGCATCATTGATTTCCTCCATAGCAATAAGCATATTGTCCATTTGTTGACTACCCTCATTAGCATTTTGTTTAGTTTTTTTAGCAACTAAATTAACTTGTTCAGAGTTTTTAAAGTTATCTGTAGCTTGTTGAGAAATAATCTTAATAGTAGCATTAAGTTCTTCTACAGCTTCAGCTTGTTTAGAAGCTCCTTCTGCAAGGGAAATACTAGAATCAGATATTTGTCTAGAACCTTCAGAAACTTTTTCAGCAGAAACAATAATTTCTTTAGTAAGTATATTAAGATTATCAATAATTAAATTTACAGATTTTTGAATTTCTTCAAAATCACCAACATAATTTCTTTCAATATAAACATCAAAATTTTTATGTGCCATTTGATTTAAGATAGATGAAATTTCAGATATGTAAGAACCAATCGTTTTAGCAGTATAATTTACAGTTTCTTTAATATTGTTAAATTCACCTTTATATTCATTAGTTATTCTATGTTCAAAATTACCACTAGAAAATTGTTCAAGAGCATTTTGAGTTTCTTTAATAGGTAAAACAACATTTTCAATTAATTTATTTAAACCATTAGTAATATATTGCCATTGACCAATATAATTAGAAGTATCTAATCTAAATTCAAGATTACCATTATTAACAGCTTCAATAAGATAGTGAATATTTTCAGAAACATTTTTTAAAGCACTTTGAACAGCAGCAACTTCTATTTGAACAATACCTTTATCCCCTGGGAATTCCTTAACTTTAGAATTGAATTCACCTTTGCCAAATTCTTTAATTTTTTCTACTATATAAAGAGAATCTTGTATTAAATCATTAATAGTATTATTTATAGAAATAATAGTATCTTTAAAAGCACCTTCATATTTAGTTTCATCTATTCTATAATTAATATTCCCTTTATCTAATTCAATAGATAATATATTTATGTCAGTTAATATCCCATCAAAAGTATAAGACACATCAGAAATAGCATTTGATAATAAACCTATTTCATCTTTGTTATTACTTCTACATTCAACATTTAAGTTTCCTTTAGAAACTTGATAAGCAACTTTTGTTAAATATTCTAAAGGTTTTCTAATTAAGCGAGAAAGAGTAATACCTGATATGCTACCAACAATAACAATAATAACAAACATAACTCCTAATCCAATTTGTCTTGTTACAAGTCTTTCTTTAACTATTTCCATATCAAACATTAAAGTTTGAAAAGCTTGTTGTGGAGCTAAATATGCCTCTTGAAAGAAGTCTTTGCCAATATCAACCATTTTTGAAAAAGTTGCTTGAACTTCAACTTCATTTTGATTTTGTATAATTAAAATAAGTTGTTCATATAAAGCATAATATTCTTCTAAAGATGAAATAATACTTTTTATTAAGTTAATATTTTCTGTTCTATCATGTCCTTTTTCATGTATAGCTGTAACATTAGATAAATAATTCTGAGCAGCATCTTTAGCAGCTTGATAAGACTGTTGCATAGCTTGTTGGTCTTGTTGTGTAAATTCTAATCTATTAGCAACACTAGTTACAAGACGACGCATTTCAGCAATATTTTCAGTTAATTTCATACCATCTTGAACAATGGTATTATTAGACATCATAGCATTATAATAAGTTTTATTAGCATAATTTAAACCATATACACCACTAAATCCCATAACTAATACTAATATTAAAAGAATTCCAAAAGTTATTAAAAACTTAAAATATAATTTTAAATTTTTTATAGCATTCATTTATTATTCCCCCTTACAGATTAATTTTTGATAAATATATCAAAATGGCTATTATAACAATACTATTGTATACCATTTTCTTAAATTTTTCAACTTTAATTTAATAAAAATTTTTAATAATTTTTATTTAAAAATAATTATTAATAATAAAAAAAGCCTCCCAAAAGGGAGACTTTTTAAAATAACGTACTATTAAATTATTGTTTAGCAGTTGTGCTTTCTGTTGTAGTGCTATCAGAAGCTGTAGTACTTTGAGTAGTACTATCAGATTTAGTTGTGCTTTCTGTTGTTGTAGAAGCAGTTGTAGTTTGAGTAGTACTTTCAGTAGCAGTTGTATTGTTATTGTTTGCATTTCTTGCATTGTCAGCATTGTAAATAGCTGCTTTGCTGTCAGCATCCCAAGTAACATTTACACCTAAAGCTTGACCTAAAGCTCTGAAAGGAACGAACATTCTTCTATCTTTGATTTCAGCTTTAACACCATATTCCATAGGAATTCTAGTACCATCTACTGTCATAATGTTGCTACCAGCTTGGAATTGAATAATTTTTTGACCTGTACCAGCACCATAGTAGATTGTAGCAGTTTTAGTATTTACATCATAAGCGATTTTGTTAGAATCATCTGGGTTAGTAACATTAGCTGTATCTACACCTAAAGCAACAGAAACGAATCTTAAAGGAACCATTGTACTATTGCTAGAAGCTTGGATATAAGGAGCAACGTCCATATCTACAGCTTGGTCACCGATAAGAACTGTTTTATCACCTACAGATACTTTAACAGTTTTATCAAAAGTACCAGTTTCAGTAACAACGTTTACGTAATCTTTGATTTCGTAATGGTCAACTTTATCTTGAACTCTTAAACCGTTCATAGCTCTTTGAGTATCAGCAGCACTGTTTGAAGTACTAGAAGAGATATTAGTGTTGTAGTTGTTATCAAGAACACTTACATCTTTATCATAGATGAATGGAGTGTAGTATCCTCTATCATCTTTACCACCTTTTTGGTAGTTGTTGATAATAGCATCACCACTTAAAGATAAGTTGTAGCTACCATATGGTACAGAACGAGTAGAACCAATTTTTACATTTTTAAGAGTAATAGTAGCTGGGTTTTTATTTGAGCTTCTATCAACTTTGAATTTAATTACACCATTGCTAACGCTGAAGTCTCTATCTTTAACAGATAATTCATCACCACTAACTTCTAATTTAGCTTGAGAGAAACCAACTTCTTGAACACCATAAGGAGCTTTTAATTCTAATTTAACTTCTCTATCAGCTAATAACATACCTGGTCTATTTTCAGTGATTGTAATATCAGCTGTGTTGTAATCTTGGTAACCTAAGTTAACTTTAGTAGTAGAAGTTTTAACTTCAACTGGGTTGATTGCTTTAGCTACAACAGTTTCAACTGTATCGCTTTGACCGCCACCAGTTACACCAAGTTTAATATCACCTGTGAAACCTGGTTCAACAGATAAATCTAATTTCATTTTGAAGCTAGCAACTTTGTTAACTTTATCAGCTACAGAATATTTGCTTCCATATTGATTGTTAGTGTTGTCAATTCTTCTTAATCTTAAAGTTCTACCATTGTTGATAATTTCAAAGTTGTTATCACCAATATCTTTAAGGTTTTTATAATCAGAAACTTCTACATCAGCAATTTTAACACCTTCTGGAAGAGTAAAGTCTAAGTTTCTAGATTCTACTAATGTGTTAGGAACACCTTCAGAGAATTGAATTTCAACTGTAGTGTTATCACTATCAGTCATATTTCTACCATCTTGAGTATAGTGTCTACCAGAAACAATTTCTTTAGGATCTTTTAAAGTTTTTAATTGGAAACCTAATTTTTCTCTTTTAGCTACTGTTGTGCTTTGAGTGTTGATACCATCACCAGAAACAGTAATTGTAGCATCACCATAGATATTATCACTAACTGGTTTAATATCTAATTTTTCAACAGCTATACCAATAGGATATTGACGGTTAGCACCAAATGTTTCTAAACCTTTTTGACCAGATTTAGGAGTTATAGTAATTCTAATGTGGTTTTCATTAATATATTCAGCTTTAATATCAGCTTCTGCTTCTAATTGAGTAATGCTTACAGCACTAGCTGCTTCTAAAGCAAGTTTAATTTCATTTTTATAATCTATTTCATTGCTAGTAGGAGAAATAGTTTTATTAGTAAATTTGAAACCACTATTTAATTTAAGGTCAAATTGTAAACTATCTTTTACGCCATTTTTAGAAGTACTATTATAGTCTGTATCTTTACCAAGTGTATTTCTAGAATTTTCTTTAACTAATACTTTACCTAATTCTACTTGGTCTTCAAAAGTTCTTACATCTGAATTGTTGTAAACTAAAGAAGTAGTACCAGATTCACTACCTACATTAAGAACAAATTCTTTAGCAGTAACTTTGTCTGTATAGTCAGCAGTAATTTTAGCTTTAACAGGACCTTCGCCATCAGCTACAACACCACCTAAAGGTAATGCAATGTAAGGATTTTCTACAGTAATTTCTTTTTCAACTACTGTATGACTACCAGCACCATTATTACCTTCAATAACTACATTTGTTATAGTTTTTAAACCCTCTGCATCAAATCCTAAATTTGTAGTACCCATATTGTCAGAACCATCTGTAATTCTTACATTTCCTAAAGAAGCTTCATCAATTGTTGAAGTTTCTGGTACTTTAAAAGTAAGTTTTTTATCTGCATCTGTAAGAGTAGCATTAACTGTTACAATAGCTTCTTTATCACTTATTCTTTGGAAAGTATAAGGTATATTAGGCACATCAATTGAAGGACTTACATATCCTTGTGTTCTTTCTTTTATATATTCTTTTTTAATATCATTAGAAAGTGCCGTATAATCTTTATAACTTGTTTCATTAATATGATTATATAAATCTACAAAACCTTGAGGGCTATTAGCAGATAAAGTAGTAATTGATTCACCTGTACTTGTTTTAGTAACTACATTAGAAGTAAAAGTTAAATCATATTTAGCTGATGTACCATTACCACTTGTAACTTGTGATACTGCTTCTTTTACTTTTGCTAATCCATTTAATAATTTAGAAGATGATGAATCAACACTAGGAATAGTTGTACCTGTTAAAGAATCAATTCCACCAGCTTCTTTCCAAACAGGAGTTGCTTCTGGCTGAGTAAATTCATCTTTATTAGATTTATCAACATTAGCTGCAATAATATTTTTATATATATCTTCTAAAGTTGTAGCAGTACCATTAGCTGTTGCTGTTTTCCAAGATACAGCTTTATCTTTGTTAGTGTTTGTATATAAATAGTTTTGTAAATAAGTTTCATCAAAACTACCATTTTCTAAAGTAACTCTGAAAGTAGGGTTTACTAATACAGAACCACTAATGTTTTCTGTAAGGTCGATTTTTACAACACTTTTTCTACTTGCTAAAGTTTCTTTAGTTAAAGTTTCACCATCTGCTGGTAATGTTCTAAGAAGATTTTGAGAAGGTGGTCTAACATCTGTAGAGTTATTAATATAATCTGGATAATTTGAAATGCTACCAGAGAATGCATTATAAGCATCAATATCTATTGGTTCATTCACTTTAGAGAATGAAGCATTTAAAACTTTATCTGGGTCTAATCTAGCAGCGCTTGCAGTCATAGGTACAGCACTTGCAACCATTATACCTGATAATAAAATCGCAATTTTTCTTTTCATTTTATAATTCCTCCTAATTTTTTTAAAAAACATATTAGTTATCGTTTTTACTCATTTATTATAGCATTGCAAACTTATATAGTCAATAGTATTTCATAAGTTGTAATATTATTGTAACATTTTATAAAAAATCTTTGTTGTTTTGCCTAACCCCTATAAACAATGAGTTAGATTAATAGAATAAAAATAAGGTTATATCTCTTTTCTTAAATAATGCGTGGTATTTTTATTTGTTTGCCTTGCTTGTATATAATATAACACCAATTAAAATATTTTGCAATAGGTTTGGACTATTTGTAATTTACTTGTAACATTAGTCATAGTTCAGTAATATTTTTAATTTATTAATTTTTATATATATTAAATAAGAAGATTTTTTATATACTTTATAATATATAATAAATATATACTTTACAAATTAACTCTTTTGGGTATAATATGTTTATAGGGTATACCCCTTTTAAATAAAATAATTATAAATGAGGTGTGAATATGGCTAACATTTGTAGTGAAAGTTTTTTAAATGCTATGCAAAATTTATTACAAGAAAAGTCTAACGAAAACTATGAAACATTTGAAAGAGAACTTGAAAATACTAAATTTCTTTCTCCTGTTATTATAGTTAATAAAGAAGCTACTAATGATTTAAAAAACTCTGATGTTTCTTTTGTTAATATCGAAGACGGTGAAGGTAACAAACTTTTCTTAGCTTTTACTGATAGGGCTAAATTTGATAAATTTAAAAAAGAAAATCCTTTTTCTGCTATTGAAGCTAGTTTAAAAGATTTTCATTATATGCTTACTGAAATTGATACAGATGCTAAAGGCTTTGTTATCAATATTGGTGATGATGCTCTCTTTATCCCTAGAGAAACTTTTGTTTAAAATTAATTTATCTTATAAATTTAAAAATATTTACTTTATTAACAATAATAGTACAAAAAGGTGTAGATTACTTCTACACCATTTTAAAATTACTTAATTTTTAACTATTGACAGTATTAAAAATAAGTTTTATAATTATAATATAAATAAGGAGTAATTATTTTAGTTGCTTCCCTTTTAATTGTTTTGATTTATAAAACAACCTAAAAAGTTTAGCAGACTTTAATTTGTTTTTTTAATAACTATATACTATTATTGTATTATTTATAACAAGTAATGCTACAATAACAATAAAAAGTAATACTTTAATTATTTGTATAGTTTTAAGGGTGTAGATTTTTTCTACACCCTTTTAAAATTAATTAATTTTTAACTATTGACAGTATAAAAGATAAGTTTTATAATTATAATATAAATAAGGAGTAATTATTTTAGTTGCTTCCCTTTTGGTTATTGTAATTTCTAAAACAACCTAAAAAGTTTAGCAGACTTTAGGTTGTTTTTTTGTTTTTAATACACAGTTACTGTGTTAATTATAACAAGTAATGCTATAATAATAATAAAAAATAATATTTTAATCATTTTCATAGCATCACCCCCTTTTTTAGGGGAAACAACCTTAACAATTACTCCTACGACACAAAGTGTCAAAATAATTATACCATAAACTTTTAATTTTTATCAATACTTTATTTTATTTTTTATATAATTATTTTGTATAGTTTTAAGGGTGTAGATTTTTTCTACACCCTTTTAATTGTCTAAATAATTATTAGAGTTAAATTTATATGCCAATGTCATAAGGCTATCTGTTAAATGCACATTTTCTACTATAACTCCATTTTCTTTTTCTAACTCTGTATTAGAAAAATTCCATACTCCTTTTATACCATATGAAACTACATTTTTATATAGTTCATTTGCATTTGCTACTGGTACTGCTAATACTGCTATATCAACATTATTTTCTTTTGTAAAACTTTCTAACTCTTTTATATGTTTTACTTCTAAATCTCTTATTTTTGTCCCTACTACATTTGGGTTTATATCAAATATACCTATAAATTTAAACCCTCTTTTTTCAAACTTTACATAATTTAATAATGCTTGGCCTATATTTCCTGCACCTAATATTACTAAATTATATGTTTTATTTAATCCTAATATTTCTTTTATTTCTTCAAAAAGAAGCTCTACATTGTATCCATATCCTTGTTGTCCAAAACAACCAAAGTTATTTAAGTCTTGTCTTATTTGTGATGCTGTAACATTCATTTTTTCGCTTAACTCTTTAGAAGATATTCTTGTTATACCATCATCTAATAAATCACCTAAAAATCTATAATATCTTGGTAAACGTTTAATAACAGCTATAGACACTTTTTTATCCATCATCACCATTCCTTTAACAAACTTTTAACAAAATTATACAACTTTGTTTTGTTTTTGTCAATGTTTACACTTTTAAAAATTATTATTTTTTGTTATACTTGTTATAAGTAATTTTTTTATAGGAGGCTTACAATGATTTTAGCTTGTAATGATATAAATAAATCTTTTGGTATAAATAATATTCTTACTAATATATCATTTAATATTAATGAAAAAGATAAAGTAGCTCTTGTTGGTGTTAATGGTGCTGGTAAGTCAACTCTTTTTAAAATATTAATTGGAGAAATTTCTAAAGATAGTGGAGAAATTAATATTCCTAAAAATACTAAAATAGGCTACTTCTCTCAAAACTTAAATGTTAATGAAGAAAATACCCTTTTTGATGAACTTTTAACTGTTTTTAAAAATATTATTGATATGGAATTTAAACTTAGAGAATTAGAAGTTAAAATGTCTACTCTTAAAAATACTGAACTTGAAAATATTATTAAAGAATATGACAAAATTTCTACATATCTTAGTGAAAACAATTCTTTTGATTATAATAGCCGTATTAAAGGTGTATTAAAAGGTCTTGGATTTTCTGAAGATGACTTTTTTAAACAAATTAAATTTCTTTCTGGTGGTCAAAAAACCCGTGTAGCTCTTGGTAAAATCCTTTTAGAAGAACCTGATATTTTACTTTTAGATGAACCTACTAACCACCTTGATATTAAATCTATTCAATGGTTAGAAACTTTTTTAAAATCTTATTCTAAAGCCCTTTTTATTATTTCTCATGATAGATATTTTTTAAATAAAATTGTTAATAAAGTTATTGAACTTGAAAATACTAAAGCTACTATTTATAATGGTAACTACTCTGATTACTCTGAAAAAAAACATATCGCTAGAGAAATTATGTTAAAACATTATATAAACCAACAAAAAGAAATAAAAAAACAAGAAGAAATTATTAAAAAACTTCGTTCATACAATCGTGAAAAGTTTATTAAGCGTGCTGAAAGCCGTGAAAAACTTCTTGATAAAATGGAAAAAATGGAAAAACCAGATAATTTACCTGCTCAAATGCGTCTTACTCTTTCACCTAAAAAAGAAAGTGGTAATGATGTTTTAACTGTTGAAAATTTATGTAAAAGTTTTGATTTTAACCTTTTTATCAATATTTCCTTTGATATTAAAAAAGGTGAAAAAGTTGCTCTTATTGGTGCTAATGGTATTGGCAAAACTACTTTAATCAAAATGATTATGGAAAAATTACCTATTGATAGTGGCAGTATAAAATTAGGCTCTAATGTTGTTATTGGCTACTATGACCAAGAACAACAAAATTTAAATATGGACAAGTCTATCTTTGACGAAATTTCTGACACCTACCCTAATCTTAAAAATGAAGAAATAAGAAATGCTCTTGCTGTTTTTGTTTTTACTGGTGATGACGTTTTTAAAAAAATAGGCACTTTAAGTGGTGGGGAAAAAGGGCGTGTTGCTCTTGCTAAAATTATGCTTTCTAATGCGAATTTTCTTATTTTAGACGAACCTACTAACCATTTAGATATGGTTTCTAAAGAAATTTTAGAAGATGCTATCAAAAATTATACTGGTACTTGTATATATATTTCACACGATAGATTTTTTATTAATAATACTGCTACTAAAGTTATTGAACTTACTAAAAATAAAATGAATATTTACTTAGGCAACTATGACTATTATTTAGAAAAATGTACTCAAGTTGAAAATATAACTGCAAATACTCAAAATAAAGAAGTTTCTGATAATAAATTAGACTGGAAAGCTCAAAAAGAAGCTCAAGCTGAAGCTAGAAAAAAACAAAATACTATTAAAAAATTAGAAGAAAAAATCGAAGATATTGAAAATAAAATTAATGAAGCTAATGAACAATTAGCACTTGAAGAAGTTTATACTAACCCTTATAAATCAAGAGAAATTTTTGAAGAAAAAACTAAACTAGAAGAAGAATTAACTGCTTTATATGATGAATGGGAAAGTTTAGCATAAAAAAAGCCTCTTTTGAGGCTTTTTTTATTTTTTATTATTACATCATTCCCATTGGATTTGCTCCAGGCATCATTGGTTCTTCTTTTGTTATATCTCCTACAACAGCTTCTGTTGTTAATACTGTTGATGCTACACTATTTGCATTTAATAATGCACTTTTTGTAACTTTTGCTGGGTCTAATATACCTGCATCTATCATATTTACAAATTCACCTGTTAATGCATTGAAACCATAGTTTGTTTCTTTTCCTTTAACTTGGCTTACTATTACTGAACCTTCAAGTCCTGCATTGTTTACTATTTGACGAAGTGGTGCTTCTAATGCTTTAAGTATTATATTTGCACCTGTTTTTTCATCTCCTGTAAGACTTTCTACTACTTTTGATACTTCTGGTATACAGTGGATATAAGCTGAACCACCACCACTGATTATTCCTTCTTCTACTGCTGCTCTTGTAGCTGCTAATGCATCTTCCATTCTTAATTTTTTCTCTTTAAGTTCCATTTCTGTTGCTGCACCTACTTTTATTACTGCAACACCACCTGCAAGTTTTGCAAGTCTTTCTTGTAATTTTTCTTTGTCAAATTCTGAAGTAGTAGCTTCAATTTGTTCTTTAAGTTGATTTACTCTGCTTGTAATTAAATTTTTATCTCCAGCACCATCAACTATTATTGTGTTTTCTTTGTCTACTTTAACTGTTTTTGCTCTACCTAACATATCCATTGTAGTTTCTTTTAAGTCAAGACCTAATTCGTCAGATATAACTGTACCACCTGTTAAAATTGCTATATCTTCTAACATTGCTTTTCTTCTATCACCAAATCCTGGTGCTTTTACTGCTACACAGTTAAATGTTCCTCTTAATTTATTTACAATAAGTGTAGTTAGTGCTTCGCCCTCTACATCTTCTGCTATAATTAAAAGTCTTGCTCCTGTTTGAACAATTTCTTCTAATATTGGTAATATATCTTGAATATTAGTTATTTTTTTATCTGTTATTAAAATATATGGGTCTTCAAGCTCTGCTACCATTTTATCCATATCTGTTGCCATATATGCTGATAAATAACCTCTATCAAATTGCATACCTTCTACAAGGTCAAGTTCTGTATGCATTGTTTTACTTTCTTCTACTGTAATAACTCCGTCATTAGATACTTTTTCCATTGCATCTGCTATCATTGCTCCTACTTCTTCATCTGCTGCTGATATAGATGCAACTTTTGCAATATGATTTTTACCATCTACTTTTTGGCTCATTTCTTTAATTATTTCTACTGCTTTTTCTGTAGCTTTAGACATACCTTTTCTTAAAATAATTGGGTTAGCACCTGCTGCAATATTTTTAAGCCCTTCTTGTATCATTGCTTGTGCTAATACTGTTGCTGTTGTAGTACCATCACCTGCTACGTCATTTGTTTTTGTTGCAACTTCTTTAACAAGTTGTGCACCCATATTTTCAAATACGTCTTCAAGTTCTATTTCTTTAGCAATAGTAACACCATCATTAGTAATTAAAGGTGTACCAAATTTTTTATCTAAAACTACATTTCTACCTTTTGGACCTAATGTAACTTTTACTGTATCTGCAAGTTTATTAACACCTGCTTCTAAAGCTTTTCTAGCATCAACACCATATTTTATATCTTTTGCCATTTTTATTTCCTCCTAAAAATTACTAATATTTAAAACTATTCTACAATAGCTAGTATATCACTTTCTTTAACTATAATATATTCTTCACCATCAACTTTTACTTCTGTACCAGAATATTTAGAATAAAGTACTTTATCCCCAACTTTTACTTGCATTGGTACAAGTTTTCCGTCAACAGTAGCACCAGGTCCTACTGCTAAAATTTCTGCCTCTTGTGGTTTTTCTTTAGCACCTGCTGTTAAAATAATACCACCTTTTGTTTTTTCTTCTGCCTCTAAATGTTTTAAAACAACTCTATCTGATAATGGTTTAATGTTCATCTTATTACCTCCATAATTTTATGTATCTGTCCTTAATATATGTATTATATTTATATGCATTTTATACCAGATACATTAATTTTTATTATCACTCTTTTATTAAGAGTGCTAACCATACCTATATACTAATTTAATATATACTTTTATGCAATATCTATATTTTACTATTTTTGCCTATTTTTTAGAATTTTAAGCCTATTTTAGTTTATTTTCTTTTATTTTTTTAAAATTCCTTTAATTATCTATTTAGTTCCTATTCTTTCACTTCTTGCATAGTAAAATAAATATTGTTGGGCATATCCTGCCAAGTCTCCCCATTTTTCTTTTGCAAAACTGTGTATTTTCTTTATAGATGTATCTTCTTCATTAAAATAAAAATATTCCATAACACGTTTTACCCAAACATCTGTTGGGAATACATCATTTTTCTTTAATGAAAATAGTAAAGTACAATCGGCAACTTTCGTTCCAACCCCTTTTATTTTTAAAAGTTGTTCTTTTGCATCTTCTGAAGATATATTAAATAAATCTTCTAATATTACATTACCACTTTCTATGTTTTGTATAGCATCTAAAATATATTTATCTCTAAAACCTGTTTTACAAAGTTTAAGTTCTTCTGGTGTAGCTACTTTTAACTGCTCTAATGTAGGAAAAAGATAATTTTCTCCACATTTTACACCATATTTTTCAGATATATTTTTTATAACTTGTTTTATCATAGGTATACGATTATTTTGTGATATAATAAAAGATATTAAACACTCAAAAGGTTCTTGATTTAATATTCTTATACCTTCAGCATATTCTATTGCCTTTTTAACAATAGGGTCATTTTTTAAACTATCTTTTATTTTGTTATAATCTGTATTTAAGTCAAAATAATCTATCCATATTTTTTCAAAATCTTCTTTATTACAAGGATAAAATTCTACCTTATTATCTACTTGTTTTATATTTAAAACTCTACTATAAGCAACTATTGTATAATGCATATTTTCAATTTTTTCAAATCTAAAACATTGTCCACATTCTA
>CALWDX010000005.1 GCA_944376805.1 uncultured Clostridia bacterium | reverse complement strand
TAGTCGTTGAAGGTTCTCCTTTTCGGAGCTTCCCTGCTGATTGCCCATTGTTTCATCACTTAGGATTTAACCTTATGACATCTAACTAATTTTTTCTACTTTCGTTACATTCACACTTAAGTTTTTTCAACTTTATGTTTTAGTTTAGTTAGCTTTAGGAGTTCCCAGCAATTCAAGTAGTATTGGATAGGATTATCCTATCTCTACATACAAGTTTCCCTGTATGCTGACTATATTTGGCTACTAACTCACGACTAAAGCCACAAGTTTGCGTAGCTATTTTTAATCAAATCTAAAATCTATATTATTTAAATTATTTTCTTCTATAAAGTATAAAGCAGTATTTCTAATTTTTTGTTGTTTTTTAAAATTTACTGCTTCTCTAGGATAACCTTTACTAATATTTTTTCTATATTTAACTTCAATAAAACAGATATAAGTATCTTTTTTAGCTATAATGTCTATTTCACCACTTATTTTTTGATAATTAGTAACTATAATAGAATATCCTTTATTTAACAAAAATTCAACTGCTTTTTTCTCTGCTCTTACCCCTTTTTGTCTACTATTTTCCATATTTTTTATATTCTTCCCTTTTGTCTAAATTACTAACAAATAATAATACTTGTGCTACTACTTCATAAAGATGTGGTGGTATATTAAGTCCTAAATCTATTTTTTCAAGTTCTTCTACAAGTGATTTATCTTCATAAATAGTAATTTCATTTTCTTTAGCACTTTCTAGTATTTTTTCAGCTAAATAACCTTGCCCTTTTGCAATTACTTTAGGTGCTGACATTTGTGGATTATATTTTAACGCAACTGCTTTTTTGTCTTTTATATTTTTTTCATTTTTCATAAAATCATCCCTCTACCATAGTAAAGTATATTAATTTAAATAATTTTTTATAAAAGTTTTTCTATGTATAGGACAATAACCATATTTTTTTATTGCCTCTATATGTTTTTTAGTTCCATAACCTTTATTTATAGCAAATTTATATTGTGGATAAAGTTTATCCATTTCTTTCATATATTCATCTCTAGTAACTTTTGCTATAATACTAGCTGCTGCAACAGATATACTTTTTTCATCTGCTTTAGCCATTGATATATAAGGTATATTAGTATCTAAATTAATAAAATCTAAAATAAGATAATCTGGTTTTTGTTTTAAATCTTCTATATTTTTAAGCATAGATTTTTTAGTAGCTTGTAAAATATTAATATTATCTATTGTTTTATTATCTTCCATATTAACACTAATATAAAGTGCATTTTCTTGAATTTTTATATATAATTCTTTTCTTTTTTCTTCACTTAATTTTTTAGAGTCATTAATACCTAATATATTAAAATCTTTAGGTAAGATAACACAAGCTGTTACAACAGGTCCAGCTAAAGGTCCACGCCCTACTTCATCAATACCAGCAACAAAGTTTTTATTTTGTAAATATGCTTCTTGTTCATATTTTTTCATATTTTCAATTCTTAAAACTTCTTGTTCATATTTAATAAACTTATTTTTATAAGATTTGATAATATTTTGAACACCTTTTCTGTTATCATTTAAATATAACTCTATAATATTATTAATATTTTTTATATCTGTATTAATAAATTCTTGTTTTATTTCATTTATACTTTTTAACATTACTTTTACCTTCTAACAATAATATCTTTTAAACATTATACAATAAATTTTATGTATTAGCAATAATAGTATATTAATTTCTTAATAGATTAATTATTGTTAATAAAAAGGTTGACTTTTAAATCAACCTTTAATACCATTTATTTAAAACAACTATCAAATATTTTTTCTATTTCTTTAGAATTATCAGAAATAGCCATTATAATATATATATCTTTAGTTTTAAATATATGTTTTTCAATTTTTTTCATTTCTATATCATTATCTTTCCAAGAATCTGATATACCAATTATTTCTGAAGATAAAGCTTTTTCTATATTTTCCACAGTATCTTTAGATGAAGCTTTTGCAACAATTATTTTATCACTTTTATCTTCATCTTCTGTATAGTATACAACACCATTTTCAATATCTTTAGGAGATATACCATATCTTTCTGCTACACTTTGTTCTTTTAAATCTTCTTGTATAGGATTATTAAATGTTATTTTTTTATTTATAACGCTTAAAATATACTCACTAGATAAATTAGGTAATTCACTACTACTACAACCAGTTAAAAGAACAATAAAAATAAGCAATAATATTTTTTTCATAAAACACCTCTTTATGTTATATTATTCTTTTTTATTATTTGTCTTATGAAAAAATATATACTTTAATATTAAAAAACATTACTTTGTGGGAAATTTTTACATAATTGTATAAAATAATTTATTTCTTCATTTAAAAATTTATTTTTATGATATATAAGGCATAAATCCCTAGATAAGTTTTCCATATCTTCAACTTTTATTACTTTTAATTCATTTCTTTCTATTTCATCTTTTACTGCCATAATAGATAGTACAGCAAAGCCTTGTCCTTTTTTCAAAGCATTTTTAATAGTTTCTACGCTTGTACAATTCCATTTACAATCTACTTTTATATTATTTTGATTTAAAAATTTTTGAAATTGGCTTCTCTCTTTACTTCCATCTTCTCTTGCTATCATAGATTTACCATAAAGGTCTTTTAATGTAACATTTTCTTTATTTACAAGTTCGTGATTTGTACTACAAACTACAACTAATTTATCTACTAATATAGGTATTTTTATAATATCATTATTTTGTGTTTCACCTTCTACAATACCTATATCTATTTCATTAGTAAGTAATTTTTCTTCTATTATTTTAGTGTTATCTACTATTATTTTAGATTCAATAGTATTATATTTCTTTTCAAATTGTTCCATAATAGTAGGAAGTATATATGTACCAAAAGTTAAACTACCACCTATTCTTATATAAACATTACTATGTTTATTTTTAAATTCTTTTTCCATATTATCAAATGTACTAACTATATATCTTGAATATTTTAATAAATTTTCTCCATCTTTAGTAAGGTAAAGACGTTGAGAAAGTCTTTCAAAAAGCATAATATTATAATATTCTTCAATTTCTCTTATAGCTTGACTTACAGAAGGTTGAGATATAAACAATTTTTTAGCAGCATTACTCATTGTTTTATAATCTACAACAGAAATAAATATTTTAAGGTGTCTTATTGTCATTTTATAATCACTCCTTATATTTTACCTATATAGATTATAGCTAATAACTTATACATATGTCAATACCTATAACTTATGAAAATACATAAATTGCCAGTTTATTTTTTTATTTTCAGTAAAATATATATATTGTAGCAAACATATTGCTAATAAATATTAAAATTTAACTTTAGGAGGACAAATTTATGTCAACAAACAAATCTTCAAATAAAATTAATGTACCAGAGGCTAGAGCAGCTTTAGAACAATTCAAATATGAAGTAGCAAATGAAATTGGTGTACCTTTAAAACAAGGTTATAATGGTGATTTAACATCTGCACAAAATGGTTATGTTGGTGGATATATGGTTAAAAAAATGATTGAAGCACAAGAAAGACAAATGGCAGGTAAAAACTATACTAAATAATAGTTTTATGCTATATATTTAATTTTAATATTAATGTTTAAGACAAAGTCATAACAATTTTTTATGATTTTGTCTTTTTTCTATATATAATTTAAGCCCACCATTAAGGTAGGCTTTTTGTTGTTTTTTATATTAAATCTATATTTCAATTTAAAGATAAAAAACTATATTAGCTTTAGGTATATGCCATATACCATTTATAAAATATTATTACTATCTATACTATTTTTATAATTACCTATAAGCCTAGTATAGCCCCTTTTAATTGAAATAATAATATTTTTGTTTTTCATCTTTATCACTCCTTAATAATTTTAAAAATTTATATTTTAAAAATTATTATATCTTTAATAGTTTAATCATTTTTATAAAAATTTTTAATGTCTTTAAATATAATAATATTAATAACAATATAAAATAATAACGTTATAGTTAAAAGTATTATTGTTATTTTTTCTATTGTAAAATACTTTCCAAGTAAAAATACTATAAAATATGATATTATACCACCTATTGCTATAAATAAACTTTTTATAGATAATATTGTAGAACGTACATTATTATTTATATTAGCTTGAAATATTTCATATTTAACTGGTGCATATAAAGCAAAACTAAGTTGACTTAAAATATATAATATAGGTACTAACAATAAGTTACTTTGTATATACATTACTATTGGAAATATAATATGTAATATAGAAAAAATCATATAAACTTTTAATTTATTTATTTTCTTAAAAACATTATGTATTATAGCCCCAATTATAGATGATAATATAAGCTGTGTAAAAATAATAATACCTATTATTTTTATATCTATACCATTATTACTTAAAAATGTAGAATAAAAATCCTCTAAATTAATAAAAGAAATTGCTGTAATTAAATCTAACAATAAAAATAATATTAAAACTTTTTTACTTAATATTAAATTTATTGATTTTTTTAAAATTTTTTCTTTTTTATTAATTATAATATTATCATCTTTAATAATTAATGATATTATAAATATAACTATTAATATTAAAATATCTAATATAATAATCATATTATAACTTAAAATATCTATAATTAAACCACCTAGTCCACTTGATACTCCTATACCAAAGAAAAAGAATATTCTTGTAATAGAATTCATTTTAGTTAAAACTTTACTACCTAAAGAATTAATAAATATAGCATCAAAACTACCAGATATAAATGTATACCCTAGCCCTTTTAAAAAGAAACTAATGTATACAAGTTCTTTAATATTTAATAATAAAATACTATAAGAAATAATCATTAAAATATTGCCTATAATTACACTTATCTTTTTCCCAAATTTATCTGCTATTACACCTGTTGGTATTTCAAAAATAAACTTAGTAGCTTGATATATCATTAATATAATACCTATCATAGATATATTAAAACTAAAATGTTCATTTAAGTATAAATTAGTATATGGTGAAATAAAAGATATACTAGAAAAGAAAGTATATATCAAATATAATATTGTATTTTTGTTTTTTAACATAAAATTCTCCTTTATATTAGCAATAATATTATAAATGATATATTGGTAATTTAGTATAACATAACTAAATTTATTTTGCAACAAATACTTGTTTTATATATAGTAATTTGGTATACTATAAATACTATATATTGTTATAGAAAGGAATTATTATGTGTTTAAATTTTAAACCTATATGCGAAGAAGATATTAAAACTATATCTTATTATTTTAAACTTAGAAGTAATAAAACTTGTGATAGTGTATTTTTAGATGCTTTTCTTTGGAAAGATTTTTACAATGTTAAATTTGCTGTATGGGAAGATAAAGCATTACTTTTAACTATGGTTATAGATGGTGAAGATTATTGTGCTTTACCTATGTGTAAAGAAGAACATATTAAAGATGCATTTAACGTTTTAGTAGACTATTTTAACAATACTTTAAATAAAAAACTTAAAGTATATTTAGCAGATGAAGAAGGTGTTAATGCTTTAAATTTAGATGAAAATTTATTTAGTATAAAAGAAGTAGAAGATGCTAAAGATTATTTATATTTAGCAGAAAATTTAAAAACATTATCTGGTAAAAAACTTAGGAAGAAAAAAAATCATATAAACGCATTTTTAAGAGAAAATGAAGGCAACTTTTATTATAAAACTTTATGTTGTGAAGCTAGTGATACTATATTAGAATTTTTAGACAGGTGGCGTGACAATAAAGGTGATAGTACTGAAGAACATTTAGATGGTGAGTTAGAAGGAATTAATGATATATTAAAAAATTGTAAGGCTTTAAATGTAACAATGGCTGGTATTTTTGTAAATGACAAATTAGAAGCATTTACTATTGGCAGTTATAATGAACTTGAAAAAATGGCTATTATACACATTGAAAAAGCTAATCCAAATATTAGAGGTTTATATCCTTATATAAATCAACAATTTATAATAAATGCCTTTCCATATGCTTATTTAGTTAATAGAGAAGATGATTTGGGTATAGAAGGACTTAGAAAAGCAAAATTATCTTATGAACCTATTGATTATGCTAGAAAATATAGAATTATACAATTATAAGGTGGTGATACCTTGATTAAATATTTATCAAATAATGAAAAAGATAATACTAGAATAATATGGGAAAATATATTTCAAGAAGATACTAAAAAGTTTTTAGACTATTATTATACTTATAAAAATAGTGATAATAAAATATTGTGTAAATATGTAGATGAAAAAATAGTTTCTATGTTACATTTAAACCCTTATAAATTAAATATTAATAATAAAGAATTTTTATCTTACTATATTGTAGCAGTAGCTACATTGCCTGAACATAGAAAAAAGGGATATATGGGAGAACTTTTAAATAAAAGTTTAAATGATATGTATAAAGAAAATGTACCTTTTACATTTTTACGTCCTGCAAAAAAAGAAATTTACTTACCTTTTGATTTTGAATATATATATAATCATAATTATTTAGAACTAAATAATTGTAATTTACAAGAAATTGAAATAAATGAAAATGATTATGAAAGTATAGCTAATTTTACAAATGAATTTTTGAATAATAGATATAATACTTTTTGTATTAGGGATTCTAAATATATTGATACTTTATTAAAAGAAGTAAAAAGTGAAAATGGCAACATTATTAAACTTTTTGACAATAACAACTTTATAGGTTATTATGTTTATTGGGGTTTAAATGAAAAAATAGTTAGAGCTATATTTGTATATGAAAACTTTACAAATATAAAAGAAGCAAAACCATTAGTTATGGGAAGAATTATAAATTTATATGAATTTTTCAAAAACTTTTCAACAAAAGATGAAGACATTTCTATTTACTTAAATATAAAAGATAATATAATTATTGAAAATAATGGACTATTTAAACTTAACATATCAAAAAATAAATCTTATATAGAAAAAGTTGAAAATGAAAATATAATTGAAAATATTTTAAATATTAATATTCAAGATTTATTAAGTATCTTTTTTGGTTATAAAAATATTGAAAATTTTACTACAAATAACTTTATAATAAATAATTTTTCTAAAATAAATCTTTTAAATAAAGTGTTTATAGATGAAGAAGTTTAAATCATTTTAGACCTTTGATTTTTTTATAATCTTAGGTCTTTTTTATACAATGAAAGGAGTACTTTATGAGTAATATTGGTTTTACACATTTACATGTACATACTGAATATAGTTTACTTGATGGTTCTTCTAAAATAAAAGAACTTGTTAAAGAAGTAAAAGAACTTGGAATGGACTCTATTGCTATTACAGACCACGGCGTTATGTATGGTGCAATAGATTTTTATAAAGAGGCTAAAAAAGTTGGTATTAAGCCTATTATGGGCTGTGAAGTATATGTAGCCTCTGGTTCTCGTTTTGATAAAACTTACACTAAAGAAAATACTTATTATCATTTAGTTTTATTAGCTGAAAATAATGAAGGCTATAAAAATCTTATTAAACTTGTTTCATATAGCTTTACAGAGGGGTTTTATTACAAACCTAGAATAGATATTGAACTACTTAAAAAATATAGTAAAGGTATTATAGGTCTTAGTGCTTGTATGGGTGGTGCAGTAGCTAGAAATATATTAAATAATAATTATAATAAAGCTAAAGAAGTTGCTCTTATGTACAATGAAATATTTGGACAAAATAATTTCTTTTTAGAGTTACAAGACCACGGAATAGAAAATCAAACTATTGTAAATCAAAACTTAATAAGAATTAGTAAAGAAACAGGGATACCTCTTGTTTGTACAAATGATATACATTACATAAAAGCTAAAGATGCTGAACCACACGATATTTTATTATGTATTCAAACTGGAAAAACTATTGAAGATGAAAATCGTATGCGTTATTTAGGTGGTCAATATTATTTAAAATCACCTGAAGAAATGTTTCAGTTATTTCCATATGCTCCTGAAGCTTTAGAAAATACACAAAAAATAGCTAATCGTTGTAATGTAGATTTTGAATTTAATAAATATAAATTACCTGTATTTAATGTACCTGACAATAAAGATGCTTTTGACTATTTAAAAGAGCTTTGTGAAAATGGTTTAAAAAAACGATATACAAATATAACTGATGATTTAATTAAAAGATTAGATTATGAACTTAACACTATAAAACAAATGGGATTTGTAGATTATTTTTTAATTGTTTGGGATTTTATAAAATATGCTAAAGACAACAACATAATGGTAGGACCAGGGCGTGGTTCTGCTGCTGGTAGTTTAGCATCTTATTGTTTACAAATAACAGACATAGACCCTATTGAGTATAATCTTATTTTTGAGCGTTTTCTAAATCCTGAAAGAATTAGTATGCCTGATATTGATATAGATTTCTGTTATGAAAAACGTCAAGATGTTATAAATTATGTTATAGAAAAATATGGTGCTGACCATGTTTCTCAAATTATAACATTTGGTACAATGGCTGCTAGAAATGCTATAAGAGATGTAGGACGAGCTTTAAATATTCCATATAGTGATGTAGACAGAATAGCAAAAATGATACCTATGGAGTTAAAAATCACTATTTCTAAAGCTTTAAAACAAAATACAGAACTTTTAAAAGAATATAACAGTAACCCTCAAATTAAACATCTTATAGATATGTCTTTAAAACTTGAAGGATTACCAAGACATTCGTCTACACACGCTGCTGGTGTTGTTATATGTGATAAACCTGTTATGGACTATGTACCACTTAATACAAATGATGGTGTTGTTACTACACAATTTCCTATGACAACATTGGAAGAATTAGGACTTTTAAAAATGGACTTTTTAGGCCTTAGAACACTAACTGTAATACAAGATACTTTTAATGAAATAAATCGTATACATAACTTAAATATTAGCGAAAAAGATATTGATTATAAAGACCCTAAAATATATGAGCTTATTTCTACTGGAAATACTGATGGTATATTCCAACTAGAAAGTAGAGGTATGAAACAATTTATGAAAGAATTAAAACCAGAGTCTATTGAAGATATTATAGCTGGTGTTTCTCTTTATCGTCCAGGACCTATGGATTTTATACCAAAATATGTTAAAGGTAAAAATACAAAATCTGAAATTAAATATACTCATCCTCTTTTAAAGCCTATTTTAAAAACTACTTATGGTTGTATAGTTTATCAAGAACAAGTTATGCAAATAGTACAAGAGTTAGCAGGTTATACATTAGGGAGAAGTGACCTTTTAAGGCGTGCAATGGGTAAAAAGAAAACTGAAGAAATGGAACTTGAACGCAAAAACTTTATTTATGGGATAGAAGGAGAAGTTGATGGTTGTATAAAAAGAGGGATAAGTGAAAAAGTTGCAACTCAAATATTTAATGAAATGCAAGACTTTGCTAAATATGCTTTTAACAAATCACATGCTGCTGCATATGCTGTTATTGCTTGTCAAACTGCTTGGCTTAAAGCATACTATCCAGTAGAGTTTATGTCTGCCCTTTTAACAAGTGTTTCTGACAATGCTACAAAAATTTCTGAATATATTGAAGACATAAAAAGAATGAATATTGAACTTCTACCACCAGATATTAATGAAGGTTTTGATAGATTTAGTGTTTCTAATGGAAAAATTAGATTTAGCTTAAGTGCTATTAAAAATGTTGGTAAATATCTTATTAAAAATCTTGTAAAAGAAAGAGAAAAAAATGGTAAATTCTATTCTTTAAAAGACTTTTTAAAAAGACTAGATGGTGAATTAAATTCTAGAGCTATAGAATGTCTAATAAAAGCTGGTGCTTTTGACTCTTTAGGTGGTAAACGTTCTCAATATTTAGCTATATATAAAAAATATTATGATAGTATTAATCAATTGAAAAAAACAACAATGATTGGACAACTAGATTTATTTTCTGCAAATACAAATAGTCAAAATATTGTTGAACAAGATACATTACCAAATATACCTGAACTTTCAAAAAAAGAACTTTTAGCATTTGAAAAAGAAATTCTTGGTATATATGTAAGTGGACACCCTTTAGAAGAATATAACTTTGCATTAAAAAAATTTATAAGCAATTCTACTTTAGATTTTATTGAAAATGAGCATAATGAAATAGAAAACATTAAAGATGGACAAAAAGTTACTGTTGGTGGTTTAATTTCTAATTTATCAACTAAATTTACAAAAAATAATAAACAAATGGCATTTTTAACATTAGAAGATTTATTTGGTACAATAGAAATTATTATATTTCCTGATATATTTAATAAATATTCTGATTACCTAAAAGAAGATGATGTTATTGTTGTAGAAGGTAAAGCTAGTATATCTGAAGACCAAAAACCTAAAATTATATGTTTTAATATAAAACCATATAAATTTTTAGAAGATATTAATAAAACTGTTTGGATTAAATTACCAAAAAATCTTAATTTTACTATAAAAGATATTGAAAAAACTCTTTTAGAAAATCATGGAAACACACCTGTTATTGTTTATGATGAAGCAAGGAAAGTTAAATTTAATTTAAACAGTACTCATTGGGTAACTATATCAAAAAATCTTATATTAGATTTAGAAAATATTTTAGGTATTTCTTGTATAGTTGTAAAATAATATAATTTTATTTTATGTTTAATAATTAATTTTTTATATATAATAATAAATATACTTGACATATTTATTATATTTATATACAATATTAGGTATAGTATGTTATTTTTTTGTCAATTTGAATAATTTTAATTTTTTTTAAATTTAGTATTGACTTATATATACTTTTAATTGTAAAATTTATGTAAAGGTATTAAAAATTTAATCAATTGATTGAGGTGTTTTAATGGATAATCAAATTAAAAAAATTGGGATATTAACAAGTGGTGGTGATGCACCTGGTATGAACGCATCTATCCGTGCTATTGTAAGAACTGCTATTAAAAATAATATTGAAGTAGTTGGTTTTATGCGTGGGTATGAAGGTTTAATTAATTGCGATTATATAAACCTTGATAATAAAAGCGTTTCTGAAATAATGCAACGTGGCGGTACTATCCTTTTATCTGCTCGTTGTAAAAAAATGATGACAGATGAAGGTAAACAAAAAGCTGTTAAAGTTTGTAAAGACTTAGGCATTGATGCTTTATTTGTTATAGGTGGTGATGGTTCTTTAACTGGTGCTTTACATTTATCTAAATTAGGCATTAAAGTTATGGGATTACCTGGTACTATTGATTTAGATTTACCTTGTTCTGAATATACTATTGGTTTTGATACTGCTGTAAATACTGCTATGGAAGCTATTAACAAAATTAGAGATACATCTTCTTCTCATGAACGTTGTACTATTATTGAAGTTATGGGAAGAAATTGTGGTGCTATAGCTTTATGGTGTGGTTTAATTAATGGTGCTGAAGAAGTTTTAATACCTGAAAGACCAGATGTTACAGAGGAAGATGTTATTGAACTTATTGAAAACAACAGAAAAAATGGTAAAATAAGTAATGTTATTATTTTAGCAGAAGGTTTTACAAGTGTTGAACCTCACGAATTTGCTAAAAAAATAGAAAAAGTTACTGGTATAGAAACTAGAGCAACTGTTTTAGGACATTTACAAAGAGGTGGCTCACCTACTGCTATTGATAGAATGCATGCTTCTATGATGGGTGCTAGAGCTGTTGAACAACTTTTAAAAGGTAATATTAACAGAATTATGATTTACAAAAATGGTAATTATGATGATATTGACCTTGAAGAAGGTTTAAAAGCTACTAGAACTTATGACAATAGTCTTTATGAAACAATTAAAACATTTGCTTAATATATATATTAAAAGGAGTATTTAAAATTATGAGAAAAACTAAAATTATTGCTACATTAGGTCCTGTTAGTAACTCACCAGAAATGGTTAAAAAACTTATTGAAACTGGTATGAATGCTGTTCGTATCAATTTCTCTCATGGTAGTCATGAATCTCATGCTGAAACTATAAATACAGTTAAAAAAGTTAGAGAAGAATTAGGTATGCCTATTCCTCTTATTTTAGATACTAAAGGTCCTGAAATAAGAACTAAAGTTCTTAAAGAAGAACCTGTTAAACTTGAAAAAGGTAATAAATTTATTCTTACTACTTATGACATTGAAGGTGATGCTACAAAAGTATCTGTTACATATGAAGATTTTGCTAAAGACCTTCATGTTGGTGCAACAGTTTTAATTGATGATGGTTTAATTGAGCTTAAAGTTTTAGAAATTAATGGTAATGATGTTGTTTGCGAAATTATCAACAGTGGTATGTTAGGTTCTAGAAAAGGTATTAACCTTCCTAATGTTTCTATTAAATTACCTGCTCTTACTGAAAAAGATATGGATGATATCAAATTTGGTATAAAAATGGGCTTTGACTACATTGCTGCATCTTTCATTCGTTCAGCTTCTGATGTTTTATCTATTCGTAAAGTATTAGAAGAAAACGGTGGTTCTGATATTAAAATTATTTCTAAAATAGAAAACCGTGAAGGTGTTGACAATATCGACGCTATCTTAGAAGTTACTGATGGTATTATGGTTGCTCGTGGTGACCTTGGTGTTGAAATTCCTTTTGAAGAAGTACCTATCATTCAAAAACAATTAATTGATAAATGTAAATCTAAAGGTAAATTAGTTGTTACTGCTACTCAAATGTTAGAATCTATGATTACTAACCCTCGTCCTACTAGAGCTGAAGCTAGTGACGTTGCTAATGCTATCTTTGATGGTACAGATGCTATTATGTTATCTGGTGAAACTGCAAAAGGTAGTTTCCCTGTAGAAGCTGTTAATGCTATGGTTAGAATAGCTACTAAAATTGAAAGTTCTATTGATTATGTAGAAAAATTCTATAATAATGCTAGTGCTAAAACTACTAATATTACAGATGCTATTAGCCATGCTACTTGTACAACTGCTAGCGACTTAAACTCTCCTTGTATAGTTGCTATTACAAAATCTGGTCTTACTGTTAGAGAAGTTTCTAAATATAGACCTAAAGCTCTTATTTTAGGTTTAACTCCTGATGAAAGAGTTCAAAGACAATTAAATCTTACTTGGGGTTGTTATCCTTATTTAATAAATATTGATAGTATTTCTTCTGGTGATTTATTCCAAAATACTGCTAATATTGCTAATGAAAAAGGTTTTGCTCAAAAAGATGATATAATTGTTACTGTTGGTGGTACTCCTATTGGACAAACTGGTGCTACTAACACTTTAAAAGCTCAAGCTTTATAATAAAATAACTTTTTAAATATAAAAAAGATGTATAATATAAAATATTATACATCTTTTTTATTAATATTAATTATTTAATAATGGTTTAAAATAATGTTTCCTACAAGTAGATATAAAATAGTCTTCTCCTTCTTCTACATCACCTATTACAACTGTATTTCCTGTTTCAGATTCTAATATAGGTTTACCATTTTTTATTCTTAAATTCATAGTTGCTTTTTTATCACAAAAATGACAAACACTTTTTATTTCTTGTATACTGTCGGCAAAATATAATAAAGCTTTTGAACCTTCAAATAATTCACCTTTTATATAACTATTTTTTAACCCATAACATATAACAGGTATATTAAAAAAATCTACTATTTCTGTAAGTTCAATTACTTGTTGTTTAGTTAAAAATTGTGCTTCATCTATTAATATACAATTTATTTTATTTTCATTTTGTTCTTCTATAAATTTATATAAATTTGTATTTTTATCAAAACAAAAACATTTATGTTTATATGTTAATGCCCTACTTTCTATATATCCATCTTCTGTTCTTGTATCTAAATTAGACCTAAGACAAATAATATTTTTACCTTGATTTTCATATTTATGCACTGTCATTAACAAATCTGCTGATTTAGATGCGTCCATAGTACCATACTTAAAATATAACTTTGACATTTTCTTCTCCTATTATTCTACTTTTTGTGTTTCTTCTTTTGTCTTATCTTTTGTACTATCTAATGTTTGATTTATAATATTTACCATAATATCTTTTGTAAGACTTCCTGATACATAACCATATACTTTGCTTTCTTTATTAACCATAAATGTTGTAGGAAATGCTCTAATAGCATAATTAGCTAATACTTCTCCTGTTTCATCAAAAAGTATAGGGAAAGTATAACCTTTATCTTTAATAAATTGTTCTATTTCTTCTTTTGATACATCACTATTATTTGGATATTCTTTAGAAGAAGGATTTGCAATAGCAAGAAAAACTACTTCATCTTCATTAAGTCCATATTCTTTATAAAGTTCTTCTATATGTGGCATTTCTATTAAACAAGGATTACACCAAGTTGCCCAAAAATTAAGAAATACAACTTTATCTTTATAATCTGATAATGTATGCTCATTGCCATATTGGTCTGTAAGAGTAAAATCAAAAATATCTGGCAATTCTTCTATACTTTGTGTTGTTTCTTCTTCTGTTTTATTAGTAGTTTCTTCTGTTGTAGCTTCTGTTGTTTCTTCTTTAATTTCAGTTTTTTCTGTATTGCTTTGATTTGATATAGTATATTTATTTAAATATTTTGATATACCATTCATATAACCAGTAAATGTCATGATACCTATAACTATTAATAATATACCACTTAATTTTATTGTATATTTTAATATTTTTTGATTTTTCTTAAAGAAATTTAATACTTGTGTTGTGAATAAACCTAAAAGTAAAAATGGTAATATAAAACCTAATGAATAAACTCCTATTAAAATATTGCTTTTTAAATGGTTTTCAGCACTAGATGCTAATATTAAAACAGAAGATAATGCTGGGCCAACACAAGGTGTCCAAGCAAAACTAAAAGTGAACCCCATAATAAATGCTACTAATGGGTTTACCTCTTTTTGACTTATATCAAAATTCATTTTTCTTTCTTTTTGTAAAAATTTAAAATCAAAAATACCTAATTGAAAAAGTCCCATTAAAACAATTATTATCCCTCCTATTCTAGTAAATAACAATTGTTTTTCATTAAAAATATTACCTAAAAAGTAAAATGAATTTCCTAATATAAAAAATGTAAAACTTACACCTATTGTAAAACATAATGTATGAAAAAATACTTTTTTTCTATTATATATTATTGTACCATCTTCTAAAACTTTTTTTGCATTACCTGCAAGATATGTTATATAAATAGGTATTAATGGTAATATACAAGGTGATAAAAATGATAATACACCCTCTATAAATACTATTATAAAACTAATATGTTGTGAAATTTCTAAATTACTATTCATTTAATAAACCTTTCTAATTATTATTTATTATATTTTCTATATATTCTTTATCTTTTAAACCATTAACTTTTTCTATAATTTTATTATTTTTTATAAATACCATAGCTGGAACACTCATTATACCAAATTTTATAGCTAAATCTGGACTTTCCTCAATATTTATTTTACCAATAGTTATATTTTCTTTTTGTGTATGTATTTCCTCTAATACACTATTTAAAATTTTACAAGGTCCACAATTTGTTGCACCAAAATCTAAAATTACTAATTCTTTGTTATTTGTTACATATTTATCATAATTATTATTTAAAATATCTACTATCATATATTTTTCCTTTCTATATTGCAATATTGTCCAATTTTAAATTTGGATATGCATTTAAATCTAAATCTGCAAAATTACCTTTTAAGTATTCATAATACCCAGCACAACCTATCATTGCTGCATTATCTGTACAAAGTTTTAAACTAGGTATACAAAGTTTTATATTTTCTTTTTCACAAGCATTTTTCATACTTTCTCTTAAAAATGAATTAGCTGAAACTCCACCTGCTAAAGTTAATACTTTTAAATTAGTTTCTTTACAAGCTTTTATTGTTTTTGATACTAAAACATCTACTACTGCTTGTTGAAAAGATGCTGCTAAATCTTCATTTTTAAATGATGTATTTGTCATTTCACTTTTATTAACAAAATTTAATACAGCGGATTTTAAACCACTAAAGCTAAAATCATAATCATTTGTATCAATCATTACTCTAGGTAAATCTATTGCATATTTATCACCTAATTTTGCAAGTTTATCTATTTCTGGCCCTCCTGGATAACTAAGTCCTATCGTTCTAGCTACTTTATCAAAAGCTTCTCCACAAGCATCATCTCTAGTTTTGCCTAATATTTTAAATTTTCCATAGTCTTCTACATAAACTATATGTGTATGTCCTCCAGATATAACAAGGCTTATAAAAGGTGGTTTTAATTCTTTATCTTCTATATAATTAGCATATATATGCCCTTCTATATGATGTACTGGTATTAAAGGTTTCTTAAGTGTATATGCTAATGATTTTGCATAACTAACCCCAACTAATAATGCCCCTACAAGCCCTGGACCATATGTAACTGCAATAGCATCTATGTCTTTAAGTGTTACATTTGCTTGTTCTAATGCTTCATCTAAAACTATATCTATAACTTCTATATGTTTTCTTGAAGCTATTTCTGGAACAACTCCACCAAAAGCTCTATGTGTATCTATTTGTGAAGATATAACATTAGATAAAACTTCTCTACCATTTTTTACAATAGCAATAGAAGTTTCATCACAAGAACTTTCAATAGCCAATATAAGTATGTCTTTTTGTTTTTCTTCCATAATAATATTCCTTTCTATAAATTCTATTAATTTGCTTTAATATTATATCAATTATTTTTAAACAAATCAATAAGTATAGTATAATACTTTACATTATTTTTATTAAAATATAATCTATATTTGACACTTTAATATTAAATAATCTATATTTACAATATAACTGACATATTTAGTAAGATTTTTATAATAAAATATTGATAAATACTAACTTAAATGATATAATTTTTAGGAAATTAAAGAATATATAGAAAGGATAAAAGATTTAAATATGTCTAATATTAATAGTATAGAAGAAATAAATAAAAGAAGAATTTTTGGTATAATATCTCACCCTGATGCTGGTAAAACTACATTAACAGAAAAATTACTTTTACACGGTGGAGCTATTAGAGAGGCTGGAGCAGTTAAAGCAAGACGTGGACGTTCTGCAAAATCTGACTGGATGGAAATAGAAAAACAAAGAGGTATTTCTGTTACATCTTCAGTTATGCAATTTGAATATAATGATAAAAAAATATCTATTATGGATACTCCTGGACATAATGATTTTGGTGAAGATACTTATCGTATTTTAACATCTGTTGATAGTGCTGTTATGGTTATAGACGCTGCAAAAGGCGTTGAAGCTCAAACTAAAAAACTTTTTAAAGTATGTAGTATGAGAGAAATACCTATATTTACATTTATAAATAAACTTGATAGAGAGGCAAATCCTCCTTTGGATTTATTACAATCATTAGAAGATGCTTTGGTTCTTCCTTCTGTTGCTGTTACTTGGCCTATAGGTAGTGGCTCTATATTTGAAGGTATTTATGATAGAACAGAAAACAAAATACATCTTTTTAAAAGTAAAGAAACAATAGAACTTTCAGAAAAAGGTGTATATGATGAAAAATTAGATAACATTTTATTACCTGAAAACTTAGAAAATCTTAGAATGGATATTGAATTATTAGATGGTGCTGGTAATGAATTTGATTTAGATTTAATTTTAAAAGGTAAACTTTCACCAGTATTTTTTGGTACTGCTTTATCTGATTTTGGTGTTACAGAATTTTTAGAACACTTTTTAAAAATTTCTCCACCACCTTCAGACAGAAAAACTACAACAGGTAAAGTAAGTCCAACAGATGAATTTTTTAGTGGTTTTATATTTAAAATACAAGCTAATATGAACCCAGCTCATAGGGATAGACTTGCCTTTTTAAGAATATGCTCTGGAACTTTTGAACGTGGTATGAATGTTACTTTATCAAGAACAGGTAAACAATTTAAACTAAATCAATCTACACAACTTATGGCAAATGAGCGTGAAACAATAGATATAGCTTGTGCTGGTGATGTTATAGGTATATATGATTCTGGAAATTATCAAGTAGGTGATACTTTAACAAATAGCAATGAAAAAATATTCTTTGAACCTCTTCCAACTTTCCCTCCTGAACTTTTTATGAAAGTTAGACCTATTAACACTATGAAAGCTAAACATTTTCAAAAAGGTGTTGACCAATTAGCTCAAGAAGGAGCTATACAAGTTTATAAAAATGAATATAATGAAGTTATATTAGGAGCTGTTGGACAATTACAATTTGAAGTATTTGAACATCGTATTAAAAATGAATATAACTCTGATATAAGAATGGAACCTATTAGCTTTACTGTTGCTAGGTGGGTAAAATGTGATGATATAGAAAAATTAAAAGATTTTCAAAACTCTAGATGTACATTAGTTTTTGACCACTTTGACAGGCCTATATTACTTTTTGCAAATCAATATACTTTAGATACTTTTATAGAAAGAAATCCAGATTTAAAACTTATAGATGCTTTAAATGTTCAATCTGAATTATAATAAAATATTTTTTATAGTTATTAATAATAATTTTTATATAAATAGTAATTATTATTTATTAATTTTAACTATTAAATATTTAAATTTCGTTTTTCTATTGATTTTTTATTTAATTTATAGTATTATATAAGAATAATTATTATTTAATAAGGAGGAATCTATGAAAGTTCTTATTGAAAATTTAAAAACTAATAATTTAAAAGTTACACCTCAAAGATTAACTATTTATAATTACTTATATCATAATCATATACACCCTAGTGCTGAAACTATTTATAACAATATTAAAGAACAAAATCCTACTATTAGCCTTGCCACTGTTTACAAAACTTTAAAATCCTTAAAAGATTCTGGTCTTGTTCAAGAAATTAATGTTGGTGAGGATAGCTTTAGATATGATGTCCAAATCACTCCACATTATCATATAATTTGTAATAAGTGTAACAAAATTGTAGATTACTTTCCACAAACTAATTTATTAGAAACAATTAAAGATATTATTTCAAATGAAACTAAATTTGAATTAACTTCTAGTCAGATGTATTTTTATGGCACTTGTGAAGAATGTTCAAAAAAATAAGGCTAATTAGCCTTATTTTTTTAGTTAATATTTATATATATGTAAAAAATACTTTTTATTTACAAACTTATTTATAAATCTAAAAAATTATATTCTTTTATTTCATTTAAAAATATTTCCATATCATTTTTTAAATATATACAACAAGCAAGTCTAACTCCATCATTTAATTCATATTTTGATAATTTTATTTTATCTAAATTTGTTGGTTCTTCTATACCTTTTAAAATTCTTATTTTACAATTTCCACATCTACCATTAGCACCACAAGGAAATATAAAATTTATATTTTCTTTTGCTAATACCTCTTTTAATGTAGAACCTTCTTTACATTGAATATTATAAACATTATCTTTTGTATTTATTTTTAAATTTATCATTTATATCACCTTACCTTTAAATATTAATTATTTTTATTTCAATTTAAAATATATTTTACATCTATTATTATAAAAATCTACATTTTTTAGTTCTAATTGTATTGTCTTTATAATATTTTTAACTCCTTATGTAAAATTTTCTATACTAATACATTTTAAAAATATATTCATATAATTTTTTGCATTAAACTTTATAAACATAAAATAGCTCCTTTTTAATATTTTATAAATCTTTATTTATTATATCACAATTTTTTTATTTATAATAGTATAGAAAGACCTATTAAAATAAAATTTAATAAGTCTTTCTATTTTTTTATATAAATTTAATATATATTTTCAATATTTGTGTTAGAATAATATTTTAATAAAATATCTTCATAATTTTTACCACTTTTAGCCATTTCATTAGCCCCATATATACTAAGCCCAACTCCATGACCATATCCACCACCATATAATGTTATTTTTTTCAAATATCCATTATTATCATAAATTTTGTCAAAAACAAAATATGTACTAGGTAAATTACTTATTTTAACTATTTCACCAATATTATTTATAATTGATTTTAAAGAAAAAACTTTTTTTATTGTTGCATCTGAAATTAATAAAACTGTATTTTTATCCCCTACTATTTCCAGTTCCATTATATTTCCAGCTTCTCCTCTTTTCTTTACATTAATATCTTTTATTTTTCCTATATCTTCTATTGGTTTATAAATATAGTTACCATTTTCTAATGTTTTTATAAAATATTTTTCTGTTTTATATAGTTCTTTTATATTAGCATTTATTTTTGAAATATCACTTTCTTCTAAAGTTGTACTCCACCTAAACCAATTACTATTTTTTTCTATACTACTAACATCTTTTGTTTTATAAAAAATATTAGCATTTACTTCTTCTTGTAAATTTTCATAAATATTTTCTTCAAAATCTTTTATATGTAATAAATAAGGTTTATTTTCAGAAGGATAAGTATAATAATTTTTATCTGCCCATATATCCCCACTATTTCCAGTTACACCAGCAGAATAACTAAAATATGTAGGCTTTATTACATTATTTTCACTTACTAATATTTGTCCTTTTGTAACTTCAACTATGTTTTTAAATGTATCTTCTACTTTTTTATTATTATAACCTATATATTTGACACTATCATCTAAGTTAACACCTATATTTTTTAAATTATTTTCATTTATATAATTAATAGCAGTTGTTCTATATATTACACTAAGTGTTTTTAACATTTCAGGATTGTTATTACCATTATTATTAGTTGCTAATACACTTTCTAAATATTTTTCAATTTCTATTTCATTTATAACAATATATTTATTATCTTTTTTACTTATTTCTAATTTTCCATAAAAAATAGGTTGTTCATAGCCTCTTTTAAGATTTTCAAATATTATTCCTTCTTCTTGATTATTAGCTTCTATAATAATTATTTCATTCTCACCTATTGAAAAGTCTTGCCCTTTTTTTATATTTAAACTTTCTAAATTTTTTTCTTGCCCTTTAACTAATACTTTTAAACCATTATTAGCTTTTAATTTTATTTCATTAAAATATAAATTTTTATAAGTACTATCATTTATAGCTACTCTTATTTTATTATATACTGGTTTTGTATCTATTATAGCACCATATATTTTATTTTCATTACCTTTTGTAAAAAATGTAGCAATATCTTGTCCTATTGTTAAATTATTTATATTTGCTACAGATAATTTATTATCTATATTATTATAAATTTTAAAATCTTGGTCTAGTACAAAATTTGTGTTATTTAATCTAATTGTATTTTCATCTACTCTATTTATTACCCCTCTATTAGTTTGTTTATAGTATTCTACTGATAAAACTTCATCACCTTTAAATTTAATATCAGCTAAAACATTTTCATCTTGTACTTGTATATTTTCATTTTTTATATAAAGTCTTTTTCTTGCACCACCTACAAATATATCTATATAATTTTTACCTACTTTTTCTATATAACTTCTTTTTAATATAGGTTCTGTTTCTAAAACTTCTGTTATAGCTATTATTTCATTTTCCCTTTTAAAAACTTTTATTTTTGTATTTATATATGGTGTTATATTTATACCCTCAAAAGAATATAATCCTTTATCTGTTATAACATAATCATTTTTTAAGCTTTTATTTGTTTCATTTGTGCCTAATATAACTAAATCTTCTTCTTTAATATTTTTATCTTGAACTATTTCAGAATATATATTACACCATAAAGCATAAGAAACAGGCTTGTCCTTATTTGTATCATCTATTTTTATTTTTTTATTTTTATCATATTTATTTATTAAATATTGTGTTTGTGTTATAGTTAAATTGCCTTGTGGGTCAAATTTATCTTCTAAAACACCACTCATATCCCCTTTTATATAAGCACAATTTATATACTTATTATACCAACTATCCTTTTCTACATCACTAAAATTTATAACATTATCTAAAGATAAAATTTCATTTTTATTATATCCAGCTAAAGCCATCATTTTTGATACAGTTGCTCTATCTACTGGATAATCATTACCTATTATACCTACTTTTACTTCTTCTACTTGTTTTTCATTATTATTTGTACAACCTACCAACATAAATAATATTATACAAATAATAAATAGCATTTTGTTATTCATAATATTTCCTCCTTAAGTAAAAACATACCTATCCTAAATATATGAATTAAAAATGCTATTATTACAAATTTAAAATAAATTATAAATATAAATTCATTAAAATTGCATCATAATATATTTCATTTATGAAAAAAAACTTTTTATATACACCTATTTCTTCAAAACCTAATTTTCCATATAGTTTTATACCTCTAGTATTATCACTTTTAACTTGTAATTCTACAACTTTTATATTAGATTTTTTAGCAAAATCAATTAAGGCCGTTACCATTTTTTCACCTATTTTTTGCCCCCAATAATCTTTGCTAACAGAAATAGCTAAATTTGCTCTATGTTTTATTCTTTCTTTAGCAAAAGATTGTAAAAATCCAACAGATATAATTTTATTATCAATAATACCAACTAA
>CALWDX010000004.1 GCA_944376805.1 uncultured Clostridia bacterium | reverse complement strand
GCTTGTGCTTTGTTTATGGAATGGGGAATAGTAAATAAAAATGATTTATTTTTATATGGTCAACGTTTAAAGGCTTTTTTAAGGATAGGAGCTAAAAGAAAAGAAATTTTAAATTATCCAAATAAAGAGTGGGGATATGGTACATTATGTATATTAAATACTCTAAATATTTTAAAACTATATAAATCTGAAAATATAATATCTATTTCAAGTATAGAAGAAGACAAAAATTTAAATGAAATTGCATTTTCTGAAGATTATATAACAATGTTAGCACAATATAATAATGAAACTAAAAATGTGTTAGAAAAATATGATTTTATAGATATTTGTAAAGTTTTAACAGGTGATTTTGTAGTATTATATATAAAAAGAGATATGTTAAGGTTTATAACTGAAGAAGAAATTTCTAAGATGGCTTTACAACAACCTTTTAATTTAGGTTTAATGGATAAATCTGCATTAGAAGCAACTGGAGTTTTAGCTATACAAAATCAACCATTTTTAAATTTAAGGGGAAATGGTGTTTTAATAGGAATTGTTGATACAGGTATAAATTATACACTAGATGAGTTTATTTATGAAGATAATACAACAAAGATAGTTAGTATTTGGGATCAAACAATACAAGGTAATTCGCCAAAAAATTATTGTTTTGGTACAGAGTATACAAGAGAAGATATAGATTTAGCACTTTCTAATGAAGATCCATTTGATATAGTACCATCTAAAGATGAAATAGGTCATGGTACAAAATTAGCTAGTATATGTGCAGGTAGAGAAAGTAAAAATAAAACATTTATAGGTGTTGCACCAGATGCAGAATTAATTGTTGTAAAATTGAAACAATCTAATAAAGCACTAAGAGAATATGAATTTATACCAAATAATGTACCTTCATATAGTAGTGCTGATTTAATTTTAGGATTAGAATATTTATATGAAAAGTCTGTTGAATTAAATAAACCATTAGCTATATGTATTGGTATGGGGAGTAATAATGGTTTTCATAATGGTTTATCTATATTAGAAAGATATATTTCTAGTATATCAGTTAAAAATGGTATTTGTGTTAACATATGTAATGGTAATGAAGGTAATACACAACATCATTCACTAATTAAATTAAATAGTACAGGTGATGAAAAAACTCTTGAATTTAAAGTTGCAGAAGGTGAACAGGGAATTTTATTAAACATAATAGCATATCCAGCAGATAAAATAAGTATAAATATAATATCACCAACTGGAGAAAGTACTGGTAAAATACCACCTAGAGATAATTATGATGAAGAAATATTTTTACCTCTTAGTAATACTAGAATAAGAATACAATATTATAATAAGAGTTTTGAAAGTAGTGGACAATTAACATTAATAAGATTTATAACACCTATTCCTGGTATATGGAAAATAAATATATTTGGTGAAAAAATATTAATAGGTGATATTCATAGCTGGTTACCTATTAGTAACTTTATAAAAGAAGATACTATTTTCTTAACTCCAGACCCTTTTTATACAGTAACTTTACCAGCTACAGCAAATTCAATAGTAACTGTAGGCGGTTATAATCATTTTGAAAATAGTTTTTTTGTTCAATCTGGTAGAGGGCCTACAAGACTTAATAATATAAGACCTGTAATAAGTGCACCTGCTGTTAATGTAAGTTGTATTAATGAATTAGGTATAATAGATACTATAACTGGAACTAGTGGAGCTACAGCAATATCTACAGGTTGTTCAGCATTAATATTGGAGTGGGCAATAGTAAAAGGAAATAGTCCAGCAACTAATACAGTTTCTATAATAGGTTATTTTATATCAGGTGCACAAAGAAAACAAAATGAGTTATATCCTAATAACTTATGGGGATTTGGACGACTAAATATATTTAGTTCCTTTGAAAATATGTAAGTTATAAATTTTTTTCTATATTTTCAATAGATAATTTTGCATTTTCAATAATATTTTTCATATATTTAGAGTCTAATGATTTTGATTTTGATACAAAATTATAATATAAAGATAACTTTCTAACAAGAAAAGAAAGTGATTGAATATCTTTTTGTAGTAATTCTTTTTGTTTTTTAGATTTTATATACAAGCAAATCACCTCTAAAATATTATAACTTATATATGTTTAATAAACAATATCCTAGAAGTATTGACATATAATTTTTTTAGTATTGTTTACCAATACTTTTTGTTATTATTTTTATTTAATTTTTCATAAAAAAGTACACTTTAATAAAATAAAGTGTACTTTTTTATTTTAAATTTTATTTAGAAAATTTATTATTATAATTTTTAATACAAGTATCAATAATTTGTTTTGCTTCTTCAGCATTTCCTAGTTTTTCTACAGAAGTTTTTTTGTTTTCAAGGTCTTTATAAGTTACAAAGAAATGTTTCATTTCATCAAACATATGTTTTGGAAGTTCAGAAATGTCTTTATAAGAATTATACATAGGGTCGTTTTTAGCTATTGCTATAATTTTTTCATCATTTTCTCCACCATCTATCATATGCATAACACCTATTGGATATGCTTCTACAAGTGTTAAAGGCTCAATAGTTTCAGAACATAATAAAAGCACATCAAGAGGGTCTTTGTCATCACCATAAGTTCTTGGTATAAAACCATAGTTAGCAGGATAATGTACAGCAGAATGTAAAATTCTATCTAACATAATAAGTCCTGTTTCTTTATCTAATTCATATTTCTTTTTACTACCTTTTGAAATTTCTATAACGCATACAAATTCATCAGTTTTTATTCTATCTGGGTTAATATCATGCCAAATATTCATATAAAATTCCTCCAAAAAATTTTTTTAACTTTATTAATTATATATTTAAATGATAAAAAATTAAATTGACAAATAATATAAATTAAAATTAAATTAATTATTTAAAATATACAAAATATACAAATTAGTAACCTAATTCTTCGCCAACTAAAATAACTTTAATTCTATCTTTAAATCTACTATAACGTTGAACAGTAGTAACACAGCATATAGTATCACCAGATAAGCAGTCATAACAATTTCCTTTTATTGTACAAGGTGTATTTCTATCTAAACGCATAGCATTTATAGGTGAAGCATAATTTTTAACTCTATCAATAGCAGAGGTTTCATCTTTAGCAATTTTATTAATACCTACAATTAATATTACGTTTTTCGGACCATAAATCATAGCAGCAACTCTATTACCAGTACCATCAATATTTACTATTTTACCATCTAAAGTAATAGCATTTGCACTAGCAAGATAAAAATCACTTGTAAATGCTTTTCTATAAATTTCATCTATTTCTTCTTGGCTATTAGCTTTTGCTCTATCAAAAACTTCATAATCACCATTAGATAAAGCATCAACTAATCCTATTTGTATTATACTTTGAGAACCACCCCAACATATAGTTGATTTATTAGGGATAAGTTCTAAAGCCTTTTGTAATGCTTCTTCTTTTGTTTTAACAAAAAAACCTTGCATATTTCTTTTTTCTAAATTTTCAATAATTTTTTTAGCATTAATTTCATTATACATTTCTTTTGGCGTCATATAAAAATCTCCTATTATAAAACATGTAAATCTTGAAAAATTAAAGTATATTTTTCAAATAAGCTTTTGTTGATATTTTTCTTTTACTACAAGTTCTGTCAATTCTATCAATAAATTAATAATTTTATTTTTATTAGGTGGTAATTATAAAATTTTCATAAATTCTTCTTATTTTAAAGAAATGAAGTTTTTCATTATATCTTCTAATGTATCCCTTTTTCTAATAAGAACAGCTTCTCTATTTTCTCGTATTAAAACTTCTGCAGGACGTAGTCTATTATTATAGTTCGAACTCATAACATGTCCATAAGCTCCAGCATCAAGAATAGCTAAAATATCACCTTCTTTAAGTGTAGGTAACATTCTATTTTTAGCAATAATGTCTCCAGTTTCACAAATATTACCAACAACTGTAATAGGTTCTATTTTTTCAGATTTTTCATCAGATTTTCTATAAACTTCTATATCGTGATGTGAATCATACATAACAGGTCTAGCTAAAACATTAAATCCTAAATCTGTACCAGCATATTTATTATTACCATTATTTTTTATAGCATGAACAGTACCAAGTAAAACACCACATTCTGCTGCTATATATCTACCAGGTTCTACTTTAAATTTAAGTCTTTTACCATATTCTTTAGTAAATTCTTCAAAAATTTCATCTAATTTATTACCAAGTGCTTTAATATCTAAAGTTTTATATGTATCTTCTAATTTATTATATGGTATACCAAAGCCACCACCTAAATCAATAAATTCTAAATCTTTAAATTGTTTAGCAATAGATAAAATAGCATATACACCTTCAATATATTTGTCAGGTTCCATAAATAAAGACCCTATGTGTTGATTTATACCTACTAATGTTAAATTGTATTTTTTTAAAGTTTCATTAAATAATTCCATTTCATCTGGGTCAATGCCAAATTTAGTATTTTTACCAGCTGTAATAACTTTTTCGTGATGTCCTGCACCAATACCACCATTAAAACGAGCTGCAACTTTACCTCCTGGATTTAATTGTCCAAATTGTTCTAATTGTGAAATAGAATCAACACTTAATGTAATATTATTGTCTATTGCATATTGCATTTCTTCTTTAGAAACATTATTGCTTATGTAAAAAATTTTATCAGGTGAAAAACCTGCTTTTAATTCTGCATACATTTCACCAGGAGACATAGCATCTATATTTAATCCTTCTTCATTAGCTATTTCTAATATAGCTAAACTACTATTAGCTTTAGCAGAATAGTTTACTGCAAAATTTTCATAAGAAACAAGATTTTTCATGTCTCTCATTTTTTCACGAAGTATTTTTTCATTATACACATATAAAGGACTGCCATATTTTTCTATTAAATCAATAGGGCTATTTTCCATATAGAAATTTGAGTTGTCAGTTACTTTTGAAATTAATTTTTGCATAATAATCCTCCAAATTGTCTTTTGATTAATTTATTTCTTATTTTATATTAAGACCAAAAAATTTTATTTTCATTAAAATTTTTACCTATTTATAAAACTTTATTTTAAAAATTAAAATATGCATTTTTAACACATTCTATTTTTCTAGTCATATTTATTAGTATATAATCTAATAAAGTTATAGCTACCATAGCTTCAATAATAGGTATTGCTCTAGGTATAATAAATGGGTCGTGTCTGCCTTTTATTGTAACATTTACATTTTCTAAATTATTATTTATAGTATCTTGTGGTATTGATATAGATGGAGTAGGCTTAAAAGCAATGTTCATTGTAATTTTAGAACCATCTGAAATTCCCCCTAATATACCACCTGAATTATTAGATTTTTTTAATACTTCATTATTTTCACTATAAAAAATATCATTATATTCATTACCTTTTTTTTCACTAGCTAAAAATCCCAAACCAAACTCTATACCTTTGGTTGCACCAATAGACATGATAGCTTTAGATAACATAGCATCTAATTTTTCAAAAACAGGTTCACCTATACCAGCTTTTAAACCTGTTATTTCACAGTATGCTGTACCACCAATAGAATTATTTTCATTAATAAGATTGTCTAATAATTGAATTGCTTTTTTAGCAGTTTCTTCACAAGGTATTTTTAAAGGATTTTTATTAATATAATCTAAATCTATATTTTTAACTTTTATATTACCAACAGAAGAAGTATAAGCTAAAATATTTATACCTAAATCTAATAATATTTTTTTAGCTATAGCACCAGCACAAACGCGTGCTACTGTTTCACGAGCAGAAGCTCTACCACCACCACGATAGTCTCTAAAACCATATTTTTTATCATAAGTAAAGTCTGCGTGAGAAGGGCGATATATATCTTTTATATTATTATAATCTTTAGATATATAATCTTTATTATGTACTATTAATGATATAGGTGTACCAGTTGTTTTACCTTTAAATATACCAGACATTATAATAACATTATCTTCTTCAACTCTTTTTGTAGCATATTTACTATTGTTAGGTTTACGTTTATTAAGTTCTTTTTGAATATCCTCTTCACATATATAAACACCAGCAGGGCAACCATCTATAACAACACCTATTGCTTTTCCATGAGACTCACCCCAAGTAGATATTTTAAATATATTTCCATATGTAGAACCTGATATAATATCACCTTCTTTAATAAAATTATATGTTTATTTATATTATATATATAAATTTTTGTTTTGTAAATATAAATATAGACAAAATATACTAAATAATATAGATATAAGTAATAATAATTTAATAATTATTACTTATAAAATTTTTAGCTATTTTTTATATTGATTTTTTTTATTTTAATGTTATAATAATAATTAAATAATAATTATTATTAAATAATAAATTAAATTGTTAAGGAGGTTTTTATTATGAGAAGTATAACAAGTTTTGATTTACAATATGCTCACAGATTTTTTGGTTTTAAAGGTGAGGCACAATATTTACATGGACATACAGGTGTTTTAACAATTGAAGTAGAAGATTCTATTGAAGAAGGCGTTAATATGGTTTTTCCTTGTAATGAAATAAAAAAAACTGCTTGGGAAGTATTACAGAATTTTGATCATGCACTTATATTAAGAGAAGATGACCCTTTATTATCAGCTATACTAGATGTTTATGAAAAACAAGGTATAAAAGATGGTGCTCCAAATAATAAAATGAAAGGGACACCTTTTAAAACAGAACTTGCAACAGCTTATCCTGATTGTCGTTTAGTTGTAACAAAAGAAACATTGACTGTTGAAGGTATGATTAAAATTGTTTATGATTTATTAAAAGATAAATTAAATATTGCAAAAATAACTTTTACAAGTGGTGTAAATGCTGCATCTGAAGAATTTGAAACTAAAAATAAAATTGACCGTTGTCCATTATGTGGAATTGCATTAAATGAAAATGGTGTTTGTCCAAAATGTGGCTATAAAAAATAAAATATATATATTTTATAAGGCTGTGTATTATTTTAGTATACAGTCTTTAATTTTTTGTATTTTTAGTAAATTTGAAATATTTTATTTAGAAAGTAACTTTACATAATTTTATATGTATGATATTCTAAATATATATGAAATAAATGTTATTTTTATAGTTAAGGAGTGTTAAAATGTTTGAAAATGTAATAAAAACGTCTGAATATATAAAAAATAATACAAAATTTAATCCTAAAATAGCTATTATTCTTGGTTCTGGTCTTGGAGACTTAGTAAATTTTGTAGAAGAAAAAGAAGAAATAAATTATGAAGATATACCAAACTTTCCTGTGTCAACAGTAGTAGGTCATGCTGGTAAATTAGTTTTTGGTAAAATAAACAATGTTGAAGTTTTACTTATGCAAGGCAGATTTCATTTTTATGAAGGTTATTCTATGAAAGAAGTTACATATCCAATATATGTTATGAAGCAATTAGGTATAGAAAAACTTATAGTAACAAATGCTAGTGGTGGTATAAATGAAACATTTGAGCCTGGAACGCTAATGTTAATAAATGACTTTATAAACTTTATGGGGACTAATCCACTAATAGGTAAAAATGATGAAAGGTTTGGGGTTAGATTTCCAGATATGTCAGAGGCTTATTCTTTAGAGCTTATAGATAAAGCTAAAAAAGTTGCAGATAGTTTAAATATAGCTTATAGAGAGGGTGTTTATATGGCTTGTACTGGTCCTAATTATGAAACAGCAGCAGAAATAAGAGTATTTAAAACACTTGGTGCAGATGCTGTAGGTATGTCTACTGTACCAGAAACTATTGTAGCTAATTATTTAGGATTAAAAGTTTTAGGTATATCTTGTATAACTAATATGGCAACAGGTATACAAAAATTTAAACATTCACATGATAGAGTTGTAGAAACTGCTAAAAAAGCATCAGAAAATTTCTGTACTTGGGTATCTAATATAGTAAAAGAATTATAATAGGAGTTGATAATATGAAACATATAACAGAAAAAGTAGACCATACTTTATTAAAACCTGTTGCAACTTGGGAAGATATTAAAAAAATTTGTGATGAAGCTAAGGAAATGAAAGTAGCATCAGTTTGTATACCTCCATCTTTTGTAAAACAAGCTAGTGAATATTTACAAAATGAAATACCAGTTTGTACTGTTATAGGCTTTCCTTTAGGTTATAATACTACTAAAATAAAGGTAGAAGAAGCTAAAGATGCTATAGAAAATGGTGCTAAAGAAATAGATATGGTTATAAATATTGGTGATGCTAAAGCTGGTTTATTTGATAAAATAGAAGATGAAATTAAACAAATTAAAAAATCAATAGGAAATCATATTTTAAAAGTTATAATAGAAACTTGTTATTTAACAGAAGATGAAAAGATATCACTTTGTAAAGTAGTTAGTAATGCTAAAGCAGACTTTATAAAAACATCAACAGGATTTGGTACAAATGGTGCAACTTTAGAAGATATTAAACTTATGAAAGAAAATGTATCAAAAGATGTGGCTATAAAAGCTGCTGGTGGTATTAGAACAATAGGAGATGCTGAAAACTTTATTAAAGAAGGAGCAACAAGACTTGGTACAAGTTCAATTTGTCAAGTTTTAAAAAATCAACAAGTTACAGGATATTAAAATTCAAATGCTTGTATTATATATTTTGCAATATGTAATACAGGCTTTAATAATTAAATTTTTAAGGAGGAATACAAGATGAAAGCTAAAAGAGTATTTTTAATAGTTTTAGATAGTTATGGTATAGGAGAAGCTAAAGATGCTAAAGCTTTTGGTGATGAAGGCAGTAATACATTAAAAACTATTACAAGTTCAAAAGAATATAATACACCTAATATGGCTAAAATAGGACTTTTTAATATTGATAAAGTAGATTATAAAGATGGGTTAGAAAGTACTATTGGTGCTTATGGAAGATTAGAAGAAGCATCTATGGGAAAAGATACAACAATAGGACATTGGGAAATAGCTGGTATTATATCAAATAATCCACTTCCTACTTATCCTAATGGTTTTCCAGATTATATACTTAAAGAATTTGAAGAAAAAACAGGAAGAAAAGTTATATGTAATAAACCTTATTCTGGCACAGAAGTTATAAAAGATTATGGAAAAGAACATATAGAAACAGGTGCTTTAATAGTTTATACTTCAGCAGACAGTGTATTTCAAATAGCAGCACATGAAGACATTGTACCTATTGAAACATTATATGAATATTGTCATATAGCTAGAGAAATGTTGCAAGATAAAGATGGAGTAGGTAGAGTTATAGCACGTCCTTTTGAGGGAGAGTATCCTTTTAAAAGAACACCTAGAAGACATGATTATTCATTATTACCACCTAAAGACACAATGTTAGATTATTTGGAAAAAGCAAATTTAGATACTATAGGTATAGGTAAAATATATGATATATTTGCAGGTAAAGGTATTAAAGAAACAACAAGTATAGTAAACAATGTTGATGGTATGGAAAAAACTATAGCTTTACAAGAAAAAGATTTTACAGGACTTGCATTTATTAATTTAGTAGATTTTGATATGGTATATGGTCATAGAAATGATATAGAAGGTTATGCAAAAGCAGCTACAACTTTTGATAAGCAACTTGGAACATTTTTAGAAAATATGAAAGATGATGATATACTTATTATAACAGCAGACCACGGTTGTGACCCAGGATTTAAAGGAACAGACCATTCAAGAGAAAATGTACCTTTATTAGTTTATGGAAAAAATATAAAAGAAAATATAAATTTAGGTACAAGAGATACATTTACAGATATAGCTAAGACTATATTAGGTATATTTAATCTAGATGGTGATATAAGTGGCACAAGTTTCTTAAATGAGATTTTAAAATAGAAAGGTTATAAAAAATGAAAGAATTGGTAAAAAAAGCTTTAGAGGCTCAAAAATTTTCTTATTCTCCTTATTCTAATTTTCAAGTAGGAGTAGCTTTATTATCTAAAAGTGGTAAAATATATACAGGGTGTAATATAGAAAATGCTGCTTTTTCACCTACAAACTGTGCTGAAAGAACTGCTTTTTTTAAGGCAGTGTCTGAAGGTGAATTACAATTTGAAGCTATTGCTATTGTTGGTAGTCCAAAAGGTGCAAAAGAAGATGAAAGGGAATATTGTGCTCCTTGTGGTGTTTGTAGGCAAGTTATGGCAGAATTTTGCAATATTAAAGATTTTAAAGTTATTTTAGGTAAAAGTGAAGATGACTACAAAGTTTATACATTAGAAGAAATTTTACCTCTTGCTTTTACAAAAGATGATTTATAAAAAGCATTTAGGAGGTGGTTTATTTGTCTTATGTAATAGAAATGAATAACATTACAAAAGAATTTGGTAATTTTAAAGCTAATGATGATATTACTTTAAAAGTAGAAAAAGGAGAAATACATGCACTTTTAGGTGAAAATGGTGCTGGTAAATCTACTTTAATGAGTGTACTATTTGGCCTTTATCAACCAGAAAAAGGACATATAAAAATAAATGGTAAAGAAGTTAAAATAAATAACCCTAATGATGCTAATAATTTAGGTATAGGTATGGTACATCAACATTTTAAACTTGTTCATAATTTTACTGTTTTAGAAAGTATAGTTTTAGGGCGTGAAACTACTTCTGGTGGATTTTTACAAATGAAAGATGCTAGAAAAAAAGTAGAACAACTTATTGAAAAATATAAATTTCAAATAAGTTTAGATTCTTATATATCAGATATAACTGTAGGTATGCAACAAAGAGTTGAAATTTTAAAAATGTTATATTGTGATAATGATATTTTAATATTTGATGAACCAACAGCTGTTTTAACTCCTCAAGAAATAGATGAACTTATGGTTACTATGAAAAATCTTGTTGCTGAGGGTAAATCTATTATATTTATTACACATAAATTAAATGAAATAAAAGAAGTTGCTAATAGATGTAGTGTTATTAGAAAAGGAAAATATATTGGTACAGTAGATGTTGCTACTACTTCTAAAGAAGAAATGTCTGAAATGATGGTTGGTAGAAAAGTAAATCTAAACATTGAAAAACAACCTGCCAATTTAGGGGATACTATTTTAAAAGTAGAAAATTTATGTATTAAATCAAAAGAAACTCATAAACAAGTAGTTAAAAATGTTTCTTTTGAAGTTAAAAGTGGTGAAATTGTATGTATAGCTGGTATTGATGGTAATGGTCAATCTGAGCTTGTTTATGGTATTACAGGACTTATGCCAATAGAAAGTGGTACTATAAAATTAAAAAATAAAGATGTTACAAAAGAAAGTATTAGGCAAAAATGTATAGATGGTTTTGCTCATATACCAGAAGATAGACACAAACACGGGCTTGTTTTAGACTATACATTACAAGAAAATTTAGTTTTACAAAGTTATTTTACTAAAAGATTTCAAAAATTTGGTTTTTTAAAATTTAATGAAATAAAATCTTATGCTAAATATCTTATTGAAAAATTTGATATAAGAAGTGGACAAGGGGAAAATTCTATTGTTAGAGGTATGTCTGGAGGTAATCAACAAAAAGCTATTATTGCTAGAGAACTAGATAGAAATCCAGAACTTGTAATAGCAGTGCAACCAGTTAGAGGACTTGATGTTGGAGCAATAGAATATATACATAATCAAATAGTTTCACAAAGGGATAAAGGAAAGGCGGTTTTACTTGTTTCTTTAGAACTTGATGAGGTTATGAACCTTAGTGATAGAATATTAGTTATGTATGAAGGAGAAATAGTAGCAGATGTTAACCCTAAAGAAGTTACTATACAAGAATTAGGCTTATATATGGCTGGTACAAAAAGGAGTGTGAAAAATGAATAAAAAAGATAAAAAACAAAAAGATTATAAGGGATTAATAAGTTTTTCATCATCTTTATTTGCAATATTGGCTGGGTTTATATTTGCCTTTATAGTTCTTTTTATAAGTAATCCTAAAGAGGCTGTAAATGGATTTATAACAATATTACAAGGTGGCTTTACAGATGGTTTAACTGGTGTATCAAGACTTATATATTTTGCAACACCTATTATTATGACAGGGCTTTCTGTTGCATTTGCTTTTAAAACAGGCCTTTTTAATATAGGTGCTTCTGGACAATTTATTGTTGGGGCTTATGTCGCTGTACATATAGGCGTTAAATGGATTTTTTTACCATCAAGTATACATTGGATAGTAGCATTAATTTTTGCAGGAATTGCTGGTGCTATATGGGGTGCTATACCTGGTATATTAAAAGCTTTTTCAAATGTTAATGAGGTTATATCTTCTATTATGACAAATTATATAGGTATGTATTTAGTAAATATGTTAGTTGTAAAAAATGTTTTTGACCAACTTAGAAATCAATCTTTAGATGTAGCTTCAAGTGCAGTTATACCAAAATTAGGCATAGCTGATACAAATATAAATTTTGCTATTATTATTGTTTTAGTATTTGTAGTAATAATATATATATTACTTGAAAAAACTACAATAGGTTATGAATTAAAAGCCTGTGGACAAAATAAACTAGCTAGTAAATATGCTGGTATTAATGAAAAGAAAAATATTGTTCTTGCAATGGTTATAGCTGGGTTATTATCTGGTATAGGTGGAGGACTTATGTATCTTTATGGTGCAGGTAAATATATTCAAGTATTAGATGTTATTGCTCCAGAGGGTTTTAGTGGTATATCTGTTGCATTATTTGGACAGTCAAATCCATTTGGTGTATTTTTAGCTGGTTTATTTATTGCACATATTCGTGTTGGTGGAACTAATCTTCAATTACATGGTTATGCTCCAGAAATTATAGATATGATAGTAGCATCTATTATTTACTTTGGTGCTTTTGCATTGTTATTTAAAAATCTTATATCTAAAATTTTAAAAAAATCTAAAAAAGGGGGAAATAAATAATGGATACAATTTATTTTATAACACAGCAAACTATGTCTTTTGCTATTCCTCTTTTGATAGTGGCTATAGGCGGTATGTTTTCTGAAAGAAGTGGTGTTGTAAATATCGCTTTAGAAGGTATAATGATAATGGGTGCTTTTGCTGGTATATTATTTATAAATCAATTTGAAAGCTCTATGTCTGGACAAAGTTTATTACTATTAGCTTTGTTGGTAGCAGGTGTTACAGGTGGTTTATTTTCACTTTTACATGCATTTGCAGCTATTAATCTTAAAGCAGACCAAACAATAAGTGGTACAGCACTTAATCTTTTTGCTCCGGCTTTTTCAATATTTGTTGCAAGAATGATACAAACTACTCAACAAATACCTTTTACAAATACATTTTTTATTAAAGAAGTACCTGTTTTAAGTTCTATACCAATAATAGGTGATTTATTTTTCAAAAATGTATATATTACAACTTATTTAGGCATTTTAATATTTATTATTGCTTATATTGTAATAAATAAAACAAGATTTGGTTTAAGATTAAGAGCTTGTGGTGAACATCCTCAAGCAGCAGATTCAGTTGGTATTAATGTTTATAAAATAAGATATGCAGGTGTTATTATATCTGGTGTTTTAGCTGGTATAGGTGGAGTTGTATTTGTTGTTCCAACATCTACAAACTTTAATGCTACAGTTGCAGGTTATGGTTTCTTAGCTTTAGCTGTTTTAATATTTGGTCAATGGCGTGTACCTAAAATATTTGTTGCTGCTTTTTTCTTTGGTATTATGAAAACTTTATCAAGTGCACATTCTACTATACCATTTATTAAAGATTTACCTATAACAAATGAAGTTTATAAAATGTTACCTTATCTTATAACTTTAATTGCTTTAACATTTTTATCTAAAAGCTCTCAAGCACCTAAAGCTGCTGGTACACCTTATGATAAAGGTTCAAGATAAAACTATAATTGATAGGATATGATTTTATCATATCCTATTATAGAATTTTGAAATAAGAAAGGGGTAAATAATATGAGAATGTATGATCTTATTCACAAAAAAAGAAATAATGAAGAACTTACAAATGAAGAAATTGAATATATGATAAATCATTATGTAAGTGGTGAAATACCAGACTATCAAATGTCTGCAATGCTTATGGCTATATATTTTAATGGTATGAATGATAGAGAATTATCTACTATGACAAATGTTATGGCACAGTCTGGTGATATGGTGGATTTATCTTCTATAGAAGGTATAAAAGTTGATAAGCACTCAACAGGTGGTGTAGGTGATAAAACAACTTTAATAATAGCACCTATTGTTGCTTATTATGGAGTTAAAGTTGCTAAAATGTCTGGTAGAGGTCTTGGACATACTGGAGGTACTGTTGATAAAATGGAGGCAATACCTGGTTTAAAAACTAATTTTACTCAAGAAGAATTTTTTAATATAGTAAATAAAACTGGTATTAGTGTTATAGGGCAATCGGGTAATCTTGCACCAGCCGATAAAAAATTATATGCTTTAAGAGATGTAACTGCTACAGTTGAAAGTATACCACTTATTGCTGCATCTATTATGAGTAAAAAACTTGCTGCTGGTAGTGATTGTATATTATTAGATGTTAAAACTGGTAGTGGGGCATTTATGAAAACTTTAGATGATTCTATAAACCTTGCTCAAAAAATGGTTTCAATAGGTGAAAATTGTGGTAGAAAAACAGTAGCACTTATAACAGATATGGATATACCTCTTGGTAATAATATAGGCAATACTTTAGAAATTAAAGAAGTTATAGAAACTTTAAAAGGAAATGGTCCTAAAGATTTAACAGAAATTTGTATAAAACTTGCTGGTAATATGCTCTATTTAGCTAATAAAGGGAATATAGATGAATGTGAAAAAATGGCTAAAGAGGCTATAGAAAATGGCTATGCTTTTCAAAAACTTGTTGAAATGGTAGAAGCACAAGGTGGAAATATAGAATATATTAAAAATCCTGAAAAATTTGAAAAAGCAAGATATAGTTTAGATGTAATTTTAAATGAAGATGTAGCTGGATATATTAGTTTTATGGACACAGAAGGACTTGGCATAGCTTCTACTATGTTAGGTGCTGGGCGTGAAACTAAAGATGATATTATCGATTTTTCTGCTGGTATTATTTTAAATAAAAAAGTTGGGGATAAAGTAAAAAAAGGGGATGTTTTATGTACTTTATATACAAATGATAATAGTAAATTAGAAAATAGTAAGAAAAAAGTGCTTTCATCTATTTCTATTGATAAAGATAAACCAAAAGAAATACCTTTAATATTTGCTAGAATTGAAAAGAATAATGTCGAAAAATCTTAAAATGTTAACAATTTATTAATATTATTTTAAAAATATCGTAAAAATATTGACTAATCATTAATTTAAGTGTAAAATATGAATTGAAATAATATTTTTTTAATTTTAGGAGGAAATAAATTATGAAAAAATTAGTTGCATTAATTATTGCAGGTATGATGTCACTTACTATGGTTGCTTGTGGTAGTAGCTCAAGTGATACTGAAACTACAACTGCAGCTGATAGTGGTGTTGATGCAGGCAGTGCTGATACTGATACAACTGAAGAAACTTCTGCTGAATAATTAGTTTAATTATTATTTATAGCTAAGGAGGAAAACTATGAAGAAGTTAGTTAGTTTAATATTAGCAGCTACTATGGCTTTAAGTATGGTTGCTTGTGGTAATAAAACAAATAGTTTAACAGAACCTTCTAGTAATAATGAAGCAAAAAGTGATACTAATTCAAGTGCAGAAATTGCTCTTGTTACAGATGTTGGTACTATAGATGATAAATCTTTTAACCAAGGTTCTTGGGAAGGTGTTGTAAAATTTGCTGAAGAAAAAGGCATTACTCATAAGTATTACCAACCACAAGAAAAATCTAATGAAGCTATTACAAGTGCTATTGAATTAGCTATTAAAGGTGGAGCTAAAACTGTTGTGTGTCCTGGTTACTTATTTGAAGTACCAGTTTATAACATGCAAGAGAAATATCCAGATATTAAATTTATTATTGTAGATGGCACACCTCAAGATGGTAATAGAGAAAATCCAACTTTTAAAGTTGCTGATAATACAGAATCTATATATTTTGCTGAAGAACAAGCTGGTTTCTTAGCAGGTTATTCGGCTGTTATAGAAGGGTATAGAAACTTAGGATTTATGGGTGGTATTGCAGTTCCTGCTGTTATTCGTTATGGATATGGCTTTATACAAGGAGCTGAATATGCTGGTAATGAATTAGGTCTTGCTCCTGGCGAAATTACTATGAATTATACATATGTTGGTGATTTTGATGCTTCTCCAGACCATACTGCTAAAGCTGCAGCTTGGTATAATGAAGGTGTAGAAATTATATTTGGTTGTGGTGGTGGAGTTGGTAACTCTGTTATGAAAGCTGCTGAAACTGCTGGAAAAAAAGTTATTGGTGTTGATGTTGACCAATCAGTTGAATCTGAAACAGTTATTACTTCTGCTATGAAAAATTTACAAAATGCAGTTTATAAAACTTTAACTGCTATTTATGATGGTACTTTCTCAGGTGGTAAAACAGTTAGCTTAGGTGCTGATACTAATGATGTTTTATTACCTATGGAAACATCTAAATTTGAAACATTTACTCAAGAACAATATGATGCTATATATGCTAAAATAGCTAATAAAGAAATTGAGTTAAAAGATGAAAAAGCAGCTGAAAAACCAGACGGTTTAGGTTCTAAACTTGTTTCTGTAAATTTTCAATAATTTATTAATTAAAAGGTATGATTTTTAATCATACCTTTTAGTCATATAATTTTTAATTATTTATAAATTTCTTTTAGTATATTTTCACAATATGTAGCAAGTTCTTTTGATTGTGTATTTTCTTTTATATTTATAGCTAATTTTTTAGCTAAATTATATTCTTCTAAATTTATAAAACATTCTAACTTTAAACATTCTATTTCATTTAAAAATATTGAATTTTCTTTTGTTTTCTTCTCATTTTCTAATATTTTATCACAATATGTTATAGCTTTATTATAATTTTTAGTATATATATTTAAATAAATCATATTTTTTATAATATTTAAATCATAATTAATATTATTTATTACTTTTTCAAAATATATTAAAGAATTTTCAAAGTTATTTAAAAATTGTAAACATAATGCTTTTGAATAATATATGTCAGTTAATTCTTCTTTAGAAATTTCATTTTTAAACATTAGTGCTGTATTAAAGTATTTTAATGCTTCTAAAAAATTACTTTCATTATATAAGTATATATTACCCCTTTTATAAAGTAATTTAGGGTTATTTGGTGGATTTTCTATTGTTTTATTAATTTCTTTAGAAATAATAATATTTATAAACTCTTTATTATATGTATTTATGAAGTTTGTTATATTATCATATAAACTATCATTTTTATTACTTATATAGAAGTAATTTTCATTTTCAAATGGAATTTCAATATTAAATGTTCTATTTTCAATAGGTAATAAATAGCAATCTTTTGATTTAGCTTTTACATTAAAGTATAAATCTCTTCCAACAGAGGGATAACTTAATTTTCTTTGTAGAAAATTATAAACACTAGCATTTTTATACCAACCTACTATATAGTATTTTAAATCTTTTTCATAAACCCATACTACTAAAGCATTTTTTAAAAGTTTAGAATTATCTTTTTTAAATTCTATTTTTGATAAATTTACAATACCAGATTTTAATGGTGCATATCCATAACAATAATTATTATAATCTTGAAAATTATATATTTCAGGATTATTTAATTTCTTTTCTTGATAAAACTTATCATAAATATTTAATGATTTATCTTCTATTCCATTATAATTATTATAAAAATTTGTTTTAAAAATAATAAAATCCATATTAGACCTCTTCTGTATAATAAAATATATTTAGTATAAAATAATAACAAATATATTATAACAAAGTTTCTTGTAATATTAAAGAAAAATTGTTAATAAATTAAAAACATTTTATTAATACTATATACTTTTTTATAATTTAGTATTATAATATTATTATTAATATATTTAAATGTAAAGGAGATAAATATGGATACAGTGATAGTCATTATGCAAAAAAACAAAAAAACAGGATTATTTGAAAAAGAACTTCAAACTTTAAATATTTCTAATTTTGAACAATATATTTTAAATATTTATGCTTTAGAAGATGAAAATAATCAAATTTTTTTAAATATAAAATTAACAACTCCTAAAGATGTTTTAGATTGGGAATATAATGCTATCTATGATTATTATGATACAAATATATTTGAAAGTTTGGATTGTAGTATAAAAGAATGTGAAGAAGAATATAATCCAACTTGGGAATTAAGTTTACCTTATATATCTGATGATACTAAACTATTAGATTTAGTAAATAATATTTTACAAATACATTATAATGAGTTACAAGAAGTATATAATGTTATAAAAGATAAAGAAGGAGAATATAAAAATGAAGAATAAGAAAACTATCATTATAGTATCTACAATAGTTTTAGTAGGTATTATTATAAGTTTATTTTTATTTAATAAATCTAATAATAATTTAAAAGAAAATATAGTAAAAGAAGAAATAAATAATAAAAATATAGATATTGATATACCAAAAGAAACTTTAGATAAAATAAAAGAACTTAATTTGAAACTTGATGAATATTATATGAAAACTTGGGACAATAACCAATTTTTATCTTCATATAGTTATTTAGTTAAAAATGATGGTACAGAGGTAACACTAAATGATATACAAGAAAGTTTAGGATATACAGTACCTGAAGAACTAAAAAATGTAAGTATACATTTTGTAGCACCTAAAACTTTAAAACCTTATTTAGGTGATAAAATTTTAGATGAAGACCCTGATATATTAACAGTATATAGTGCATTTCCAGTAGATAATGGAATGTTTATTTCTTCTAAATTTGATGAAGGTGGATTTGTATCTAAAGAAGATTACCAAAAATTTGTAACAAGTCAATCTTGGGTTCATGGAGAAATTAGAACACCTTCAAAAGAAGATAAAGATTATAAAGAAATTTTAAATGCTGTTGAAAAGAAAGACAAAAATTTAAAAGATGGAAATGTTAAATATATTGCTTGTGATGATAAATATGCAATAATAATTATATCCAGTACAAAAGATCCTGCATATATAAAACAGTATGCTTTACAAAAGGATAAAAATGGGACTTATAATGTTATAGTAGATGAATTAGAAACTGTAAATTCAAAGATATTTATAAATTATTCTTATACTGATTTTGAGTTAGGTTTATTACCTCCATATGAATTGTCACAATATAATGGACAAATATTATCTGACCAACAATATGTGTTAGATAATTTACAAGAAAATGGAGATATATCTAAAGATGAAAATTTGACTTATTCTTGTGGTGCTGGAAACTTTATTTATTTAGAATTTGAGTCTAATTTGAAAGTTTTATTGCACATAAATTCTTCAGGAACTATGGATATATATGAAGTTGATGATTATAAAACTGCATTATCACAAATGATAAAACTTGAAGCTAATCCACCAGTATTTATATTAAATTTTGAGTAAAATTATAAAAAAATTGAGGGGAGAATAAAATGGTAATAGATAAATTTCATATTAGCTTATTTAATATTTTAGATGAACTTATATATATATATGACAGTGAAACTTTAGAAGTTCTTTTTTTAAATGATAAAGGAAAAGAAATTTTAAAAATAAATAATAATGTACCTTTAAAAAGTGATGTTAAAAATAATCCTTTTTTTAGAAAAGTTATAAATTTAAAAGACATTGTAGGGGAACCAAATATTATAAGTTATGATGGTTGTAATTATAATGTAACCAAAACAAGCTCTATTTATAATGATAATAATGTTGTACTATGTGTTTGTAATGAGATTAAGAAAAATGACTGTATTAAAGAAAAAAAGTTTACTGAAATGAAAGATATACTTATAAATAGTGTATCGATTTTAGGTAAAGATGAAGATTTGTGCAAAACAATGTATGAAATATTAGAAATGATAGGACTATATTATAATGCTGATGATTGTTATATTATAGAAAGTCTTACTACAAATGATAAAAGTATATATTGTTATAGGTGGAATAGATTAAAGTCAACAGAAAATATTTTAGATGAACTTGAAAATAATTATGAAATAATAAAATGGTCTGAAATTTTAAATCATAATGAAATACTATTTATTGAAGATTTTTCATTTTTAGAAAATATTTGGTTAGAAAAATATAATTACTTAAAAAATAAAAATATTAATAATTTAATAGTTGCAAATATGAATTTTTTAGAAAGACCTGTTGGTTTAATATGTATTGAAAATATTGAAGAACATAAACAAGATTTAACTTTATTAAAGTCTTTAGTATATTTTATACTTAATGAATTTAAACGAAGACAAATATCTAAAAAATTAACATTTATGAGCTTTCATGATGCAGCTACGGGTTTAAATAATAGAAATAAGTATATAAACTATATTGAAAATATAAAATATAATAAAATAAGGTCTATGGGAATTGCATTTATAGATATTAATGGTTTAAAAAAAATAAATGATACACAAGGGCACGAATTTGGCGATAGAGCTATAAAAGAAGTTAGTGAATGTCTGAAAAGATATTTTAGAAAGGAAGATAGTTTCAGAGTTGGTGGTGATGAATTTGTTATAATTTCTGAAAATATTTCTAAAGAAACTTTTTTTCAAAAAATAAATTCAATTAATAGATATTTTTTAGATTTAATGGAATATAGTGTCTCTATTGGTTATTTATGGGATAATAGAAATTTAGATATAAATGAATTAATGCATAGAGCTGATGAATATATGTACCAAGCTAAAAGATCATATTATGATTATATAAAAAATAATGAAATTGAAATATATTCTTCTATGGCAACAGAAGATGAAGAAGAAAAAAATAAGATAAAAATATCTTTAGGACATGATTCAGAATTAGATTTTAGTACAAATAAATTTTCTTTTCAATCTAAACAAGATATATTTAAATTTAAAGTTAATCAAATAATTAATAATAGTAAAAAAACTTTTGTTATGGTTATGTTAGATATTAATAGTTTTAAAGTAATAAATGAAATGTATGGTTTTGAAGAAGGGAATAAAATATTATTAAAATTAAATAATATTATAAATAAGTGTATTTTTGGAAAGGGTATTTGTTGTCATTCATATTCAGATGTTTATTATTTTTGTTGTGAATCTAATGATGATTCAGATATATTACAAGTTTTAAATGAAATAAATACTAATATTAATGATGAAATTCCAAATATAAAAATTGTTTTATCTTATGGTATATATAGAATTTTTGATAAATCATTAAAGATAGATGAAATTATTGAAAGAGTTAGTTATGCACATAAAACTTCTAAAAAAGATACTATTAGAAATGTTACTTTTTATGATGAAACTTTGAAACTTAATATGTTGAATGAAAAAGAAATTGAAAATGATATGGATGAAGCCCTTATTAATGAGGATTTTAAGTTATATTTACAACCAAAATATGATGCTGAAACTAATAAAATAAATGGTGCTGAAGCTTTAGTTAGGTGGGAACATTCAACAAAAGGATTGATGTTTCCTGGTAAATTTATACCTGTTTTTGAAAAAAATGGTTTTATAATTAAATTAGATATGTATATTTTAGAACAGGTTTGTAAATTTATAAAGTATAATGAAAATAAAGGTAGAAGAAATATTCCTATATCTGTAAATATATCTAAATTAAACTTTAAAAGAAAAGATTTAAAAAAACATATAATGAAAATTATAAATAAATATGGTGTTAATCCAGCTCTTATTGAGCTTGAAATAACAGAAAGTTTAATAGCTGAAGAACCAGAAGAAGTAATTAAAGTTATTGAAGACTTTAAAAAAGAAAATGTAATGATATCTATGGATGATTTTGGAACAGGTTATTCATCTTTAAGTATGTTACAAAGTTTACCTGTAGATGTTTTAAAAATAGATTGTGGATTTTTTAAAGACTTTGAAAAATCTAAAAAAGGAGCAGCTATTATAAAATCAATAGTAATGTTAGCTAAAGAATTAGAATTAATGGTAGTTGCAGAAGGTGTAGAAACTAAAGAAGAAGTAGAATATTTAAGAGAAATAAAATGTAATTCTATACAAGGTTATTATTTTTGTAAACCTATTCCATTAAAAGAATTTGAAGAAAAAGCATTTTCTGAAAATGACTGATTTTGATAATTATTTTGGTATTTTATACCTAAATATATTAAATTTAATATAAGGAGGTGTTTTTATGGGAATAGTAGAAAGTATTGCTACAGCATCTACTAATATTAATATGGCTAATATTAGACAAGATGTAGGTATATCTGTACTAAAAGGAGCTATGGAACAAAGTGAAGAAAATATGATGAAAATTTTATCTATGGCAACTAGTCCTGCACCTAGTGGTACAACAGTAGATTATATTGTTTAATAATTAAGGGTGTAGAACAATCTACACCCTTATAATATTTTAATTAAACTTACTGCTACTGAATTTTTTGAAGGTGGTCTTACATTTGAAGAAACTAAAAAAATTTGTAAAATGTTAGAAGATTTAGGTATACATATTATTGAGTTATCAGGAAATATTCATGCAACAGCCAAAGATATGGTAGGACAAACTTTTGACAATATTACTATACAAAAAGATGCTTATTTTATTGATTATGCAAAAGAATTAAAAAAAGAAATAAATGTTCCGATTATAACTGTAGGTGGTTTTAAACATATTGAAGAAATAGAAAAAATATATAATGATACAAATATAGATTTTTATGCTTTATCTAGACCCTTAATATGTGAACCTAATCTTATAGAAAGATGGATTGATGGAAATACTACACCTGCTAAATGTATTAGATGTTCTAAATGTAGAACAGCTAATGGAAACTATTGTACTGCTTTTAATTATTATATTGAAAATATAGAGTAAATTACTCTTTATTTTCATTTTTATAAATTATTGTTTTACTTGTTGAAATATGATATAATAGTATGAAAATAAAGGTTGGAGGAAATAAAAATGGAATGGATAGAAGCTAAAATATATACTACAAGAGAAGGTATAGAACCTGTAAGTGCTGTTTTATTAGAAACAGGTATAACTGGTATACAAGTGGAAGATGATGATGAGCTTAAAGAATATTTAGAAGAAAGTTCTATGTATTGGGATTATGTAGATGATGAACTTTTAAATAAAGAAAAAGAAGAAACAAAATTAAAAATATATGTTAGTGATAACCCTTATGGAAATGAAATATTATTAAATGTAAAAGAAGCTATAAATAGACTTAAAACTATGGAAAATGAAATAGGATTAAATTTAGGTAGATTACATATAGAAACTACTTCTAATTTAAATGATGAAGAATGGCTTAATAAATGGAAAGAATTTTACAAACCTTTTACCCTTGGTGAAAAAATTCTTATAAAACCTGTTTGGGAAAATATTGATAATAAAGACAATAAAGTTATATTTAACATTAATCCTGGTCATGTATTTGGTACAGGTCTTCACCAAACAACACAACTTTGCATAACTAGTCTTGAAAAGTATGTTACTAATGAAAGTGTTGTTTTAGATCTTGGTTGTGGTAGTGGTATATTATCTATAATATCTCTTTTATTAGGTGCTAAAAGTGCTTTTGCAGTTGATATAGATGAAAATGCTGTTAAAGTAGCTTATGAAAATGCTGAATTAAATGGCATAGGTAAAGATAAATATTATGTTACTTCTGGAAATGTTGTTACTGATGGAAATTTAAAAGATGAAATAGGTTATAAAAAATATGATATAGTTTTAGCTAATATTATAGCTGATGTTATATGTTTTATATCTCCTGTTGTTCCTAGTCAATTAAAAGATAATGGTGTATTTATTGCTAGTGGTATTATAAAAGATAGATTAGAAGATGTTTATAATTCATTAAATGAAAGTGGTCTTGAAGTAATAGATACTATTATAAAA
>CALWDX010000003.1 GCA_944376805.1 uncultured Clostridia bacterium | reverse complement strand
TATTTTGTATATCTTCATAATAATCATTATCTTTTAAAAGATTATATACATTATTTTTTGAATTAGAAATACATAAATTGCCAAATAATAAATAATCAGATGAAATACTAAATGTAGTACAAATTTTGTGCAAAGTTTCAATAGACATACCTTTTTTACCATTTTCAATTTCAGCTAAAAATTGAGGTGATATGTTAATTTTTTCTGAAAATCTTTCTCTAGTTAAATTTAAAGTTTGTCTTTGCTTTTTTAATCTATTTCCTATATTTATATTTGAAAAATTATTCAAAAAAATCACTCCATTACAATTTAATAATTCAATTTTAAATCTAATATAAAATATATTAAATAAGCTATAAGATTATAAAAATAAGCTAATAGTTGATTTTTTTATAAATTTATTGTATTATTAATAAAAAAATAATAGGAGAATAATTATGGAAAATAAAAGTTGTTGTTTTTCGGGACATAGAATTATAGCAAAGAAAGATTATGAAAAAATTTTTAACTTAACTAAAAATAAAATAGAATTTTTAATAAAAGAAAACAATGTAAAATACTTTAAAGTAGGTGGAGCTAAAGGTTTTGATATAATTGCATCATTATCTATAATAGAATTAAAAAAAGTATATGAAGATATAGAGCTTATTTTAATTTTACCTTGTAAAAATCAAGATGTTAAATGGAGCAAAAAAGACAAGGAATTATATAATATAGTATTAGAAAATGCTAATGAAATTATTTATATATCAGAAGAATATACAAGAAGTTGTATGTTAGAAAGAAATGATAAACTTTTAGAAAATAGTAATTATTGTATTTGCTATTTAAGAGAAAAAACCGTAAAAGGAGGAACACTTTATACATTTAATCGTGCTAAAAAATTAAATATAAAAATATTTAATATTATAAATTATTTATAAATTAAAATATATAAATTATGTAAAAAAATGTCAAAAACTGCTTTAAAATGTCTTTAAAATAGTATATAATATTTATAACAATTAGTTTTATATATTTATTTTAAGGAAAAATATGTGTAAATATTATTTTAGGTTTATTTATAATAAAAATATAATTTATATATTAATAGAAAAGGCAACTAATTATTTATTAGGTTGCCTTTTTTTGTATGTTGTAAAATCTAAAATAGTATTAAAAATAAGAAGTCCTACTGTTTTTTCTTTTTTTATTAAAAGGAAAAATTAGGAGGATAAAAAATGGATAGTTATTTTGAAAGAATTTTTAAACAAGTATTAATTAATAAATATATTAATAATAGTAGAAAAGAAAACTATATTCAAGTAAAAGATATTAATATTGATGTTAACAAAGAATATAGAAAAATATTAGATAAAGTAGCAATAAAATTGACATATTATTTTTTTGAGGACAAGAAAATGATAGATGCAATTTTAAATCTTACAACAGCTGGAAGAATTATTATTATATTTAATATTGTATTAGAAATAGATTTATATGAGATAGCATATTTACTTAATACAAATATTAATAGTGTTTACTCACAAAAAAGTAAAGCTATAAAACAATTGAAAAATTTAAAATAAATTAAAATATTTTTATAATTTTGGTAAGATTTTGTCATTAAATATGATTTAATTAAATTATAGAATATTTTTTATAGATAAATAAAAATTTTATATTTATTGTACATTAAAAATTAAATAAACAATATAACAAATACAAAATTAAATAAGTGGAGCAACATATTAAAACACGCTTGACGAGAAATGTTTGTAATAATAAAGTTTGTGATGAACTAATTGCCAAGATATTTATTTAATATAATGATACTTCTACATAGTCTTAACTTATCGTATAGAGTGTAGTCCGTCAGTTAGGGGGAAATCCAAAGGGGTTATGGTTGTCTATCTAATCAATAGACCATTTGTTATATTTAATTTTACTTATTTTTAGATATTTTTGATTGTTTTATTTATTATATATTAATTTTTTAATAAATAATAATAAATATATAAAAACTAAATTATATAAGGAGTGATTTAATAATGAATAATATAGAAAATTTAAAAAATATACCTTTAGAAGAACTTGTAGATATACAAAGTATAAAAATAAATTGTGAATTATCAAAAGAAGAAAGAATAATTGATTATATAAAACAAATAAAAAATCCTTATTGTTATAAATATAAAAATCATAGAATAATAGTCCAATTTGATGAAAGTGAAAATGCTAAAACTTTAGAAGAACAATTACAAACATATATAGCAAATTTCTAAAAATACTAGACTCAAGAAAAAATTTGTGTTAAAATTAAAAAAAATAAGACCGATTAAATTCTTGATGCTCAGGTATTTTAATTAAAATATTTTAGGAGTGTTAAGGTATGAAAAAATTTAATACAAGCCTTTATTTAAGGTTATCAAAAGAGGATGAAAAAACTGGAGAAAGTGAAAGTATAGGCAATCAAAAAACTTTACTTTTGGATTTTATTAATAACAATGATGATTTAAACCTTGTATCTATTAAGATAGATGATGGATATAGTGGTAAAGATTTTGAACGTCCAGCTTTTAAAGAACTAATGGAAGATATAAAAGATAGAAAAATTAATTGTATTGTAGTTAAAGATTTTTCTAGATTTGGGAGAGATTTTATTGAAGTTGGAAAATTTTTGGAAGAAATATTTCCTTTTATGAATGTAAGATTTATTTCCATTAATGATAATTATGATAGTTTTAAAAATAAAGATAGTTCTGATAATTTAATAGTTCCATTTAAAAATCTGATAAATGATTCTTATTTAAGAGATATATCTTTAAAAGTCAAAAGTTCTCTTAATACCAAAAGAAAAAGGGGTGAATATGTTGGTGTAGTACCTGTATATGGATATTTAAAAGACCCAAATAACAAAAATAAAATAATAGTTGATGAAACTGCTAGTAAGGTAGTTAGAGATATTTTTAAATATAGATTAGAAGGATTAAGTATTAATAAAATATCTTCTAAATTAAATGAAGATGGTGTTTTATCACCTATGGAATATAAAAAAGCATTAGGGATTATTGTTTCCACTTCATTTAAGAGAAAAGAAAGAGCTTTATGGACACCAAAAGCAGTATATAGAATATTAGAAAATCCAATATATATAGGTACATTAGAACAACGTAAAACAACAAAACCAAATTTTAAAATTAATAAGTGTGTTAAATTACCTAAAGAAGAACAATTTATAATCGAAAATAATCATGAACCAATAATTGATAAAGATTTGTTTGAAAATATACAACGACTAATGAAATTAGATACTAGAATATCACCTAATAAAGATAAAGTTTATTTATTAAGTGGATATGTATATTGTGGAGAATGTGGATCTAATTTAATATATAAAAATACTGGAACAAAAGAAAAGTCTTATAATTATTATCGTTGTATTGATGGAAAAAGTAGTAAAAATTGTATAGGAGCCAGTATAAGAGTTGATAATTTAGAACAGCTTGTTTTCTTGGATATAAAAAGACATATTGAAACAGTAGTAAATTTAGATATTTTATTAAATAATATTGATTGTTCTTCATACACATTAAGAGAAATAAATAAGATTAAAGAGCAAATACAATTACAAAAAGAAGAAATACATAAAAATAAACTTTTCAAATTAAAAGTTTATGAAGATTTTAAAAGTAATATAATAACCAATGAAGAATATAGTCAATTTAATATGTCATATACAAGAAAAATAGATGAAAGTAATAAAATAGTGAATAAGCTTGAAAGTGAAATTTTAGAGTTAAAAAAAGGTATTAAAAGTAATCAACAATGGTTACAACATTTTAAAAATTATGAAAATATACAATATTTAACAAGGGAATTAGTTGTAAACTTAATTGAACAAATAAAAGTCTTTAAAAATAAAGATATAGAAATTTGTTATAGATATAAAAATGAATATAACAATTTATTATCTAATATTAAAAATCTACCAAAATGGAAGGTAGTAAATAATGGCTAGAAAAAGTAGAAAAAATAATAATAAAATTGTTAAAGATACAACTAATAATAAATATAATGTTGGTATTTATGTAAGATTATCAAGAATAAATAATAATAAAGAAAATATTGATTCAATAGAAAATCAAAAAAAGATTATTTTAGATTATATTAAATATAGTAATGAATTTAATTTAGTTGACATTTATGAAGATACTAATTTTTCTGGTACAAATTTTAAAAGAAGTGGTTTTGAGATACTTATGGAAGATGTAAAGAAAGGGAAAATAAATTGTATAATAGTAAAAGATTTATCACGATTTGGACGAAATTATATAGAATGTGGTAATTATCTTGAAAAAATATTTCCTTTTATGAATATTAGATTTATAGCTATAAATGATAATTATGATAGTATTAAAGAAAATAGTAATGAAATATTATTAATGCATCTTAAAAATATAATTAATGATATATATGCTAAAGATATATCTAAAAAAATATCTACAGTTCTTAATCAAAAAAGAAAAGATGGACAATTTATAGGTGCTTGGGCTAGTTATGGATATTTAAAAGACCCTAATAATAAAAATAAACTAATTATAAATAATGAAACATCAACTATTGTAAAATATATATATGATTTAAGATTACAAGGTCTTAGTTATAGTAAAATTGCGATTAATTTAAATGAACAAAATATTTTATCTCCTTGTGCTTATTTATATAAAATAGGTATCTTAAAGAATAAATCATATAAAGATAAAAAATGGGTTGTTAGTACTGTTAAAAGTATTTTATCTAGTGAAATTTATATTGGTAATATGGTTCAAGGTAAAAAAATGACAAATTTATTAAAAAACAAAAAATATGAAGTTGTGAAAAGTGATGAATGGATAGTAGTTAAAGGAACACATAAGCCTATTATTGAAGAGGAAATTTTTTATAAAGTACAAGAAATTAATAAAAATGTAAAAGAAAAGTATGAGTTTAATATAAAAAACTCTAAACCTAAAAAAACTACTATAAATATCTTTAAAGGTATTATTACTTGTGGTTGTTGTAATAGTAAGCTAAATAGGAAGGAAGAAGTAAAAGTTAATGTAAATGAAACTTATAGATTTTTTCAATGTAATAATAAAAGAATTAAACAATGTAATTTTACTACTATAAATGAGGACATTATAAAAGAAGTAGTTTTTGAACAATTAAAAAATGAAATAGTATTAATAAACCAATTTAAATCCTTTATCAAAGAAAATCATAATATTATTAATTTTGAAATGGAAAATTTGAAATCAATGTTAAAAAATATCAGCTTAGAAATAGAAAAAATAAATATATATAATAAAAATATTTATGAGGATTATATTATAGGTATATTGACTAAAAATGAATATTTATTTATAAAAGATAACTATTTAGAAAAAATAAATACTTTAATTAAAAATAAAGAAGAACTAGAAGAAAAGTTAATTGATATAGAAAATACTTTTATAAATAATAAATATATTAATGTAGTTTCTCAATTTAATAGTATAGATATTTTAACAAAAGAGATAATACAAACATTTATAAATGAAATAATTGTTTATGAAGATAAAACTATACAAATAAAGTTTAAATATAAAGATGAATATTTAAAAGCTTATTATGAATTAGAAAGGATTTTAAAAAATGTCATATAGTATAGGTATATACACAAGAATATCAAAACAAGATGAAAATAAATTTACTGAAGAAAGTAAAAGTATTAAAAATCAAAAAACATTTATAGAAGACTATATTCAAAATAATAATGATTTAAGAGGAAGTCAACTATTTTATTATAGTGATGACGGATTTTCTGGAAGAACATTTAATAGACCAGGTATAAAAAAATTATTAGAAGATGTAAAAAATGGAAAAATAAATTGTATAGTAATGAAAGATTTATCAAGATTTGGTAGAGATTATATAGAAGTAAGTAACTATTTAGATAAAATATTTCCATTTTTTAAAATTAGATTTATAGCAATAAATGACAATTATGACAGTTATAATAATGATGGATTAACAACAGATATAGATACATCATTTAAAAATATATTACATAGTTACTATTCTAAAGACTTATCAAAAAAAGTTAAGTCTGGATTAATAGCAAGAGTTAGAGAAGGTAAAAACATTGCATCATTTGGAGTATTCGGATATACAAGGAATAAAGAAACAAAAAAATTAGAAATAAATCCAGAGACAGCACCAATAGTAAAAATGATATTTGACTTATTAGAAGAAGGATATAGTAGAAGTGATGTTTGTAAAATATTAAATGCCAATAGTATACCTACAAAGAGTGAATACAATATAAAAAAAGGTATTAGAAAAAGTTATGTAAGAAAAGCAGAAAATAAAATATGGAAACTAGTAGATATACATAGAATAGTAAATGATGAAACATATATAGGAACAACTATAAATTTTAGGATGAAAACTGTTAAACCAGGATATAGTAAGAGAATAAAAAATAATGAAGAAGATATTATTAAAATTGAGAATACTCACGAACCAATAATTTCAAGAGAAACTTTTGAAAAATTTAAGTCTAAAAAAAAAGTACCAAGAAAAAAAGTTATATCTAAAAGTATATTTGCTTATAAATTAAAATGTGGACATTGTGGATATGCACTAAAATTTAAACCTATATGTAAAAATAATGAAATTATAGACAAAAAATATTCTTGTTTTACAAGAATGATAATAAATCAACCAGAATGTCAAAATATTTTTGTAAAAGAAAGTGAATTAAAAAAAATTGTTTTTGAAAGTTTAAAAATAAAAATATCAACTTACATAAATAATAATATAAATAATAAAAATTTAATTAAATTAGAAGATGAAAAAATAAATAAATATACTATAAAAATAAATGATTTAAAATTGAGTAGACAGCAATTATATGAAAAATATGTAGATAATAAAATAACATTAGATGAATATATAAAATTAAAAGAAGAAAATGCAAACAATATAAATGTTATTTTAGAAAAATTACAATTTTCAAAAGATAAAATAGAACAATACAAAAATATTGATACTGAAAAGCAAATTTTTAAACAATATATTAATGAAGAAGAATTAACAAGAGAATTAGTAGATATTTTTGTTAAGTGTATTTATGTATATAAGGACAACAATGTAATTATACATTGGAATTTTAAAAGTCTTTAATTGTATATTAATTTAAAAGATGATTGATTAAGTAAAAAATTAATCATCTTTTTTTATGTTTTTGTTTTTATAAAAGGAGATTAAAAATGAGTAAAAAATATTACATATATGTAAATAAAGAAAAGTTCGAAGTTAGTAAAGAAGTATATAAAGAGTATTATAAATCTAAAGAATTTGAAAGATATTTTATGTACAAAAAAAAACAAGGAAAAGTTATTATAAATAATGAAGAAGTAATATTTAAAGATAGTTTAGAAGTGTCATTTGAAAAATTACAGGAAACAGGATTTGATATATTAGATGATTTTGATTTAGAGGAAAAAGTATTATTAAATATTGATATAAATATATTAAAAGAAGCTTTAAGTAAACTAACAAATAATGAATATAAAATAATAATAGGAATATTCTTTAAAGAAAAGACAGAAAATGAATTATCAAAAGAATTAAAATTTTCAAGAAATAGAATTAAATATTTAAAAAATAAAATACTAAAAAAATTAAAACAAATTATTTAAAATTATATATAAAGTATAACTTATTAATTTAAACAAGAAAAATTTTTGTAATTGATATAAGATGAATTTTTTATTATTAGGTAAATTATAATTGTATTTAAAATATTAATAAAATAAATAGGTATAAATATTTAATTTTGATAATAAATATTATAAAAAAATATTTTAAAGGTGGGTTTTTATGTTTAAAAATATTTTTATATTTAGTATTTATATATTGTCAGTAATAATATTTATACCTAGTTTTACTGTTTATTTTTTTAATAATAATGAAAAATCATATAATAGTGAAAATAATAATTCTTTAGAAGTTGTTGATAATATTGAAATGCTACAAAATGAAAAAAAATCTGAAAATAATGAAAAAAAAGAAAATATTACAAATAATAAAAATATACCATTTGAAGATTACATAGTAGGAGTTGTAGGAGCAGAAATGCCAATTAGTTTTGAAGAAGAAGCACTTAAAGCACAAGCAGTTGCAGCTAGAACATATGCTTATAAAAGAATAGATGATATAAATAAACCAGTTGAGCATAAATCAATAGGACAAGCTTATAACAGTATAGATGAGATGAAAAGTAAATGGGGAAATAATTTTGATACATATTATAATAAAATTAAAAATGCTGTTTATGATACACAAGGAATAATTATGATGTATGATAATGAACCTATTGAGGCAGTCTTCCATTCAACCAGCGCAGGAATTACAGAAGTATCTGAAAATATATGGGGAAAAAGTTTACCATATATAAAAAGTGTAGATAGCAAGGTAGATGAGAAAGCACCAAATTTTGTATATACAACATCAATACCAAATAGTCAAATAATAGAAACAATATCTAAAAGATATCCAGAAATGGATAAAAATAATACAATAAGTAGTTTTGAAATAGGAGAAAGGTCAGAAGCAGGATATGTACTAAATGTAAATATATGTGGTAAAAAAATAAATGCAAGGGATATAAGAACAATGTTCGGGTTAAGGTCAACAAACTTTACAATAGAAAAAACAAAAGATAGTATAAACTTTACAACAAAAGGATATGGACACGGAGCAGGAATGAGCCAATATGGAGCAAATTTTATGGCACAAGATGGAAGTACATATGAACAAATATTGTTGCATTATTATAATGGTATTAGTTTACAAAAAGTTTATTAACTAAAAATTATTTTAACAAATATTATAACCACATATGAGTAACAATAGTTTTACTTATATATTATTAAATTTAATCATACTAACAATAAATGGTATAAAA
>CALWDX010000002.1 GCA_944376805.1 uncultured Clostridia bacterium | reverse complement strand
TAAATACAGAAAATTCAGAGAAAGCAAATAAACTTGCAATAGAAACAAAAGAAAGTGCAGCAACAAGTAATAAACAAATGGATGATATGTTATTAGCTATGGAAGAAATAAGTATAGCATCTAATAGCATATCTAACATAATAAAAGTAATAGATGATATAGCATTCCAAACAAATATACTTGCACTTAATGCAGCAGTAGAAGCAGCAAAAGAAACTACTGAACTTATAAAAAGTACTGTAGAAAAAGTAGCAGAAGGTTCAAAAATAACAAATTTAACAGCAGAGACACTTTCAAATATTATTACTGAAATAGATGAAATATCAACATTAATAAATTCTTGTGCAGTGTCTTCTAAAAATCAAGAAAAATCTATTGAACAAATAATAATAGGTATTAAACAAATAGCATCTGTTACACAAGAAAATACTGCTACAAGTGAGCAATCAGAAGCAGCAGCAGAACACCTTTCAACTCAAGCTGACATATTTTATTCATCTGTTTCAGAATTTAAATTAAAAGAAAGTTAAACAAATAAAAAATGGTATAGAAATTTTTATTTTCTATACCATTTTTGTTTGTAATATTAAAATATAATAATTTAAATATTATCTTTTAATATTTCACTAAAAATCAAATATAATCTAATAATAAATAGTATAAGGTATTAGTATTAAATTTAAAAATATTATAGATTAATTTCATAACATTTATTCTTCTCCACCTAATTTAAAAGCAATAATAAATCCTATAATAATTGTTATAATACCTAATATTATACTTAAAATAGGTATATCAAGTTGATTAATACTATATTCAGGTGTATTAACAATATAACTACTATAAGTCATAGGGTCTTTAAAAATAGAAAATATAGACCCGAAAATAAGACCTAAAATAGAAAAATATGTTATAGAGAATGCTTTTTCTAATAAAAATGCTATAAGTTTTGATACTAATATAATACCTAAAACTATACCTATACCACCAATAAATAAAGTAATAAATACATTAGATGTTACTATGTATTTTATACCTTCAAAAAATCCATTTGTAGACATAAGTTCAAAACCAGATATAATAGTAGGCACAAGTTTACTAATAGAAGTTAAAATAATATTGTAAATACCAAGTAATACCATAACAAATGAACCACTTATACCAGGTACAACCATAGCAGCACTAGCAATCATACAATATATAAATATTTTTATAAGCCAAGGAATAGTTATAATAATGTCTGTACTAGTAGATGTAGGTTCTTTCATAAAAGACATTATAACAACAATAGAAAAACTTATTAAACTAGCTAAATAATATATAGGTTTAACAGGTTTTGACTTTGCATGTTTATAAATAAGTGGTATACTACCAATAACAAGTCCTACAAAAAACATACTTGTAGGTAAAGATTCTTTAGTAAGACAAATTTCTATTATTTTACTAAATATTAATATACCAACAACAGCACCTAATAATAAAGGTATTAAAAATTTTATATGTTTTTTAGGGTTTTTAAAAAAGTTGTTAATAGCATCTATCATTTGGTCAAAAATTCTAAGTACAACGGCTATTGTACCTCCACTAACACCAGGTATAATATTTGCTACACCAACAAATATACCCTTTAAAAATAAATTTAAAAATTTATTCATGGTTTTTCTCCTTAAAAAATAATTTATTAATTATATTATATATATTTTAATAAAAAAATCAAGATTTACACAAATTATCTATTTGTTCTATAACTTTGTTAATAGAATTATTTAACGAAGAATTACTCATAGTATTTATATAAATAGTTTGTTGTTTTGATAAAGTATAAATATTTTCTATTAAACTATCTTTAGACAAATCTTCTTCATATAAAACATTACTAAAGCCTTGTTTTTTAAATGAATTAGCATTTAATATTTGGTCACCACGACTTGCATTTTTAGAAAGAGGTATTAAAAGATTAGGTTTTTTAAGGGCTAATAATTCACATATAGCATTTGAACCAGCCCTAGATACAACTAAGTCACTAATAGCTAATAAGTCTTTTAATTCTTCTGTAGCATATTCTATTTGAAAATACCCTTCTTTGCTAATACTAGTCTCTAAATTATTTTTACCACATAAATGTATTATGTTAAAATCTTTTAATAAAGTGTCTAAACATTCTCTTAATATAGTATTTATTTTAACAGAGCCTAAAGACCCACCCATAACTAAAATAATAGGTTTATTAATTTTAAAGTTGCATATTTTATTCCCTTTTTCTTTAGAACCTTTAAAAAGTTCTTGTCTTATAGGTGTTCCAGTTAATATAGCTTTATTTTTAGGTATATTTTGTAAAGCTTCTGGAAATGTAGCACAAACTTTTTTAGCAAAAGGTATAGAAAGTTTATTAGCAAGCCCTGGAGATATATCTGACTCGTGTATTATAATAGGTACTTTATTTAAGTAACCACCTATAACAACAGGTACACTAACAAAACCACCTTTAGAAAATATAATATTAGGTTTAATTTTTTTTATTATAGAAGTTGCATCAGAAACACCTTTTATTACTCTAAAACTATCAGTTACATTTTTAAAATCTAAATAACGTCTAAGTTTACCAGTAGATATTTCATAGTAGTCTATACCTAAGGGTTTAATTAATGTTTTTTCTATACCATCTTTACTGCCTATATAACTTATATGATAGCCTTTTTCTTTTAAAAATGGTATAAGTGCAATATTTGGATTAACGTGTCCAGCAGTACCACCACCAGTTAAAACTATTTTTTTCAAAAAATCACCTCATATTTAATTTATTTGTGTAATTATATTATAACTTGATTGTTCTTCATATTCTATATTAATATTATCATTTAAACTATAATTTAATATATTTATATTATTTTTAATAGGGATACTAAAATATTTATCAGTATTATTAATTTTTATAAATATATGTGTGTTACCATTTATAACTACTTCTTTAAGATATGTTATAGTTCCACTAATATTTTTCTTATTATGATTTTTATTTATTTCAATGTTACTTTCAGACATTAAATTAATATAGTTAGTTTCACATTCTGAAACAGTATCACCAATAGCTACAATTTGATATTTTTCTACATTTACCATAGCATATTTTTTAACAAGTCCAGCTTCATCTTTTAAAGACATAAAGTAAGTAGGTTGATTTGAAATATTTAATAAAATAGGGAATGTAGACTTATATCCTAAATGTTGTACTTGGCCTTCAGCAGATACCATAGCAGAAGTTTCTTGAGCACCAGATATAGTATAGTAATTAGCTTCACCTGTACGTTGGTTCATAAGTACAAAGCCTACATTAGATTTATCACCAGTTACAGAGGTTACACCAGTATATACATAAACATCATCATTTAAAGCAATATAGTTATAACCTTCAGTGGTTTTAAGACAGCCTTTTTGACCTAATATACTATTAAAGTAACCATTTTTTAACATACCATAATAATTATAATAAGATATTAAAAGTTCAGCAGAATATACAGAATCTACCCACATAGGAACATCTTTTATATTATATTCAGTAAGTTCACCAGTTATTGCATTTAATAATATAACTTTTTTTATAATAGGACCACCAAATAACCCAATAGAATAAGTTTTAACAGGGCATATCCAATAAGGTATACCATTATCATCTATTTCAAAACTTATTTTATCAAACATATAAGTAGGGTAATTAAATCTAAGATAACGATTAACATTTCTATTTAATGGTTCAGAAAAAGAATATTTTATACCATTATCTAATGTAATAAGTTCTGTTTCTTGTGTTGCCATATCTATTTTCATATATGCAGGAATACCATTTTTACGATTTGTAATCCATTTAAATATATTACCATAGTTTAAAGGGGTAACTCTTGTAGGTGTAGCATTATAATTAATTTGTGTATATAGATTATCAACTTCAAATTGAGAAACCATATCAATTATACTGCCCATTTTTCTTGCTCCTAAATTTATAGCTGTTTCTTTATCTAAAATAGGTATTTCATCATAAGATATTTCTTTTATATCTTTGTTAAAATCACTATTTTTAATATTTATTAAAGATTGATATTTTTTAGCATTTATAATAGGTGAAGAAAGTATGTAACCTATTAAATAAATGGAAAAAAGAGTTATACCTAAAAATATTATACCTTTAATGATTTTTTGATTAGCTGTTTTAAATTTTATAATTTTATATGCACCAGCACCTAAGAATAATAAACTTATAATAAAAATCCATAAATCTGAAGAATGTATGTTTATTACAGGTAAGTAAATATAATAAAATAAAAATAATAAAAAAGCAAATAATAAAATGATAGAAATTTTAAAAAGTCTTTTTTTCATATAATCACTTCCTTTATAGTATATAATCTTATAGTAGCTAATTTAATAATATTTGTCAAACTTAAAAATTTTATGTAAAAAATTTTTTTAAAAAAGTTTATAAATTACTATTTTTTATAAAAAAGTTTAAAAAATTTTAAATTAAAAAACATTGAATTTTCAAGGAAAATTTTACTTTTAAAAAATTTCTATAAAAAAATTAAAAAAATTTTAAAAAAAGTATTGACATTTTTAAAGTTATATATTATAATTTATTTTGTCGTTAGCAGTTAACGCTAAGGCCCAATAGCTCAGTTGGTTAGAGCGCTGGCCTGTCACGCCAGAGGTCGAGGGTTCGAGCCCCTTTTGGGTCGCTATATGGGAGCATAGCTCAGCTGGGAGAGCACTTGCCTTACAAGCAAGGGGTCACAGGTTCGAGCCCTGTTGTTCCCATCACTTGCCCGAGTGGCGGAACTGGCAGACGCACAGGACTTAAAATCCTGCGGTAGAAATACCGTACCGGTTCGATTCCGGTCTCGGGCATATAGTTATAACCACCTTTGAAGGTGGTTTTTTTATTAGTAAATATTATTTAATTATAATTTATAAATAAGTTATAAAAATAAAAAATAATATAAATGGTCCATTAAGGAGGACTTTAGAATGAAAAAGAGGATAGTAGGTATTATTTCTTTAGTGGTAATTTTGAGTGCGTATATTGTGTTTAGATACTATTTATTTCACCTACACGGTATGAAAGAATTTCCATTATATCTTTGTGTTATAGGTGCTATTCTTATAGTACTAACTGGGTTAATTAAAAACGATAAAATATTTCCTGCTATAACATCATTTGGTTACATAGTTAGTTTTTTTGCTGGAATATTATTTGAGTATGATTATGGTGAAGGTTTAAATAGTATGTGGATTATTTGGTTGATTTGTTTTGTAGTAACAGTTATTATTGGTATAATTATACAGAAAAAAATAGGAAATTGATTAAACTAATCTTAGAGAATATATATTATTTTAATAAAAAATAGTATGAATTAGTTCATACTATTTTTTATTTTATCAAGTGTATTTTTTAAACAATCAAAAGTTTGTTCACTTATAATATGTTCCATTTTACAAGCATCTTCAGATGCTATTTCACTATCTACTCCAATAGTTATTAAAAAATCTTTTAATATACAATGTTTTTCATATATTTTTTCGGCAATTTCTCTACCTTTTTCAGTTAATATAATTTGATTTATATTACCTATTTCTATGTATCCAGAGGCTTTTAACAAGGACATAGCTCTACTAACACTAGCCCTTGAAAAGTTTAGTTCATTAGCTATATCAACAGAACGAGCTATACCATTTCTTTTTTGTAATATAAGAATAGTTTCAAGATAATTTTCCCCAGATTCTTGAATTTTCATTAAAACACCTCACTTATAATAATTTGATTATTATAATATCATAGAATATGTAAATTTTCAAGTTTATTTCATATTATTTTTATCAACATTTAAATTTTTTAATATAGAAAATAGTAATATAAAAGATATAAGCATTAATATATGACTTATACCAGATATACCAGAAATAGCTGCATTTAAACCTGATGAAAGATTAGCATTTAAAACTTGTAATATACCTCTTATTCCCATTATAATAACCATAAAAGGTAATGATATATTATAAAATTTTAAAAAAGTATTAAACTTTTTTTGATTTAATAAATCTGTATTTATAGAAAATAAAGCTAATATTAAAAATAAAATTGTACCTAATGCTATTAAATGTAAATGTATAAATGCTAAAGTAGTCTTACCTGTGAAATTAAATAATTTTGTAAATTCTCTATAAAATACACCACCTATCATAGCAAAAATAAAATAGATAAAAGAAATATTAATTAGTTTTTTCATAAAAATTTTCTCCTTTGTAAAATTTATTTATTTCTAAAAAATTTTAAATAATTAATTCCAAATAATAAACCAGCTAAAAATAATGCTGAACCTAAACCAGTATAAAAAACTGCAATAAATATATCTGGGGCTAAATGTAATGTTCTAATTAAAACACCAAAAGTTATCATACAAACCATAATTATAAATGATTTTTTATCAAAAAATTTTAAAAAGAAGTGAAATTCTTCTTTAAAATTTCTTATTCTATAAGTATGTTTGAAAACTAATTTACTAAAAATCATAAACCAAAATATTAAAAATACTAATAAAGACAAAAGAATATTAATTACATTTACATAATTACTATATGTTTGCATACCTATATGTAATATATTAAACCCAGCAATTATCCAAACTAAACTAGCTATTAATAGTAATGTATGTTTTTTTACTTTCATAAAACAAACCTCCTAAATTAATAAATACTATTTTCAATTAATTTTATTAAACTTTTACAATTATCTTTTTTATCAAATATTAAAGATATCAACAAATTAAAAATATAATCAACAAATATAGTTGGGGTAAGATATTCGTTAAAAACATTATTTCTAACATTTTTATCATTTTCTAAAATATTAGTTAAATGAACTTTTATATTATTTAAAAATATATCCATTGACTTTTTACCTTTATGTTTATTTTCATTGTTAAAACTTAAAGAATGTAATGTAAAAAAGTCTGGATATTTTTGTAAATTTTTATTTATTGTTTCAAAAATATATATAATATTATCAATAAAAATTTCACTATTAAAAGAATTACTATTTAGGTTAAAAATATCTTGCCAAATAGATTGTATAGTAGCTATAAGCAAATCAGATTTTGAAGGGAAATAATTATAAATAGAACCTAATGCAATATCACAATTTTTAGCAATAAGTCTCATATTTATTGAATTTAAACCATTTTCTATAGCTATTTTTTTACTCATATTGAGAATAGTATCATACAAATAAAACACCTCCAATATTTATTTTATGAACAAAGTTCATTATAATACAATTAATAATAATTGTCAATAGAAAATAATAATAAATTAAAATTTTTATTGACAAAAGGTGTTAGTAGATATAAAATTAAGTTAGCTTAAGCTAATATAAATTAGCTTTTATTATTAATAAGAACTATTTTTAAATATAATTTATAACTAATATAGATATATCTTTAAAGGAGTATAGTTTATGAAAGAATTAAGTAATGTTAAAGTGGGAAAAAATGCTAAAGTAGTAAAAGTTATTGGTGAAGGTGCTTTGAAAAGACGTATTATGGATATGGGTATAACAAAAGATACAAATATTTTTGTTAGAAAAACAGCACCATTAGGTGACCCTATAGAAGTATCTATAAGAGGCTATGAACTTACTATTAGAAAAGAAGATGCAAAAATAATATTAGTTGAGGAGTGTGAATAGTAATGGCAATAAATATAGGGTTAGTTGGTAACCCAAATTGTGGTAAAACAACTATGTTTAATAAACTTACAGGTAGTTTTCAATATGTAGGTAACTGGCCTGGTGTTACAGTAGAAAAAAAATCAGGAGTAGTAAAAAATAGAAAAGATGTAAATATTATAGATTTACCAGGAATATATTCTTTATCTCCTTATACATTGGAAGAAGTTGTAACAAGAAATTATATTATGAATGAAAAACCAGATGTTATAATAAATATTGTTGATGCATCTAATATAGAAAGAAATTTATATCTTACAACTCAAGTTATAGAAATGGGTATACCTACAATAATTGCTCTTAATATGATGGATATTGTTAAAAAAAATGATGAAAGTATAGATGTTTCTAAACTAGAGAAAATTATAGGTTGTCCTATAGTTGAAACAACTGCTTTAAAAGGTGATGGATTAAATATACTTGTAGATAAAGCTTTAAGTGTTATAAATTCTAAAAATAAACCTTTAGATATTTTTTCAGAAAAAGTAGAAAGTGCTTTAAAAGAAATAGAAAACATTATAAATATTGAAGAAGATAAAAGATGGTATAGTATAAAAGTATTTGAAAAGGATAGTAAAGTTTTAGAAAAATTAAACTTATCAAATGATTTATATAGTAAAATAGATAATATTATAAAAGAAGTAGAAAATAATTTTGATGATGAAAGTGAAAGTATAGTTATAAATGAAAGATATAGTTACATTACAAAAATTGTGAATGAAACAGTTTCAAAAAAAACTATTCAAGAAGATATATCTACAAAAGTAGATAATATACTTACAAATAGATATTTGGCATTACCTATATTTTTTGGAGTTATGTATTTAATATATTACATATCAGTAACTTCATTAGGGGATATGCTTACAACTTGGACTAATGATGTATTTTTTGGTGAATATGTTACTAACTTTATAGGTGGTATTTTACAAAGTTTAAATGTAGCAGATTGGTTATATAGCCTTATCATAGACGGTATAGTGGCAGGTGTTGGGGCTGTACTTGGTTTTATTCCTCAAATGGTTGTTTTATTTTTCTTTTTATCTTTACTAGAAGATTGTGGTTATATGTCAAGAATTGCATTTGTAATGGATAGAATTTTTAGAAAAGTTGGTTTATCTGGTAAATCTTTTATACCTATGCTTATAAGTACAGGTTGTGGTGTTCCAGGAATAATGGCTTCAAGAACTATTGAAAATGACCGTGATAGAAAAATAACAGTAATGGTAACTACTTTTATGCCTTGTGGCGCTAAATTACCTATTATAGCTTTATTTGGGGCAGCTCTATTTCCCGAAAATTCTTTGATAGGACCTTCAATATATTTTTTAGGTATAGCTATGGTTTTAGTATCTGGTTTAATACTTAAAAAATTAAAAGCTTTTAGTGGTGATGTTTCGCCATTTATTATGGAATTACCTAAATATCATTTACCTTCTACTAAAACTGTTTTAAGACATGTTTGGGATAGAGCAAAATCATTTATTATTAAAGCAGGTACAGTAATATTTGCAGCATCTGTTATATTATGGTTTTTAAGTAGATTTAGTTTTAGTTTTACTATGGTAGAAGATGTTGAACAAAGTATACTTGCTAATATAGGTAAACTAATAGCACCTTTATTTGTTCCTTTAGGATTTGGTAATTGGCAAGCAGCTGTTGCTACAATAAATGGTCTTGTAGCTAAAGAAAATTTAGTTACTTCTTATGGTGTTTTATTAGGATTAGGTGATGCTATTACAGAAGGTGATGAACACTTAATTTCACAAATATCAGCTATGTTTACAACAGTAAGTGCATATTCTTTTGTAGCATTTAATATGTTATGTGCTCCTTGTTTTGCTGCGATTGGTGCTATAAGAAGAGAAATGGGAAATATAAAATGGACTTTAATAGCTATTGGTTATCAAACTTTATTAGCTTATCTTGTTTCGTTTGTTATATATCAACTAGGTAAGGTTATATTTTTAGGGGTAGGATTTAGTTTTGGTACTATAATAGCTATATTAGTTATAATATTTGTACTTTATATGATGTTTAGAAAAAGTAAATATTAATTGTAAGAAGGTGAATTTATGGCAACATATATTATTGCTAGTTTAGTATTTATATTATTTATATTTGCTGTAGTTAAAGTATATAAAGATAAGAAAAAAGGAAAATGTTGTGGTTGTAACAATGAGGGAGGCTGTTCAGGTTGTAGTTCTCATAAACATTAGTAAATATTTAAGCTGTAGGAATTTTCTACAGCTTTTTTTAAATTATTAATTATTATTAAAGTAAAAATTTGTAACTTATTTTTATAACCTTCATATTATTAATTATGGAGGTGGTAAAATGGATTTACAAGGAGTAAATATTGGGTATGCTTTAACTGGTTCTTTTTGTACATTTAAAGAAACTATAGAACAAATTAAAAAGTTAGTAGAATTAAAAGCTAATGTATATCCTGTTTTTTCTTTTAATTCTCAAAATATAAATACAAGATTTGGTATGGCAAAAGATTTTATGGAACAAGTAGAAGAAATAACAGGAAATAAAATTATAAAAACTATAGAACAGGCAGAACCTATTGGACCTAAAAATTTTTTAGATATTTTTATTATAGCACCTTGTACAGGAAATACTCTTGCTAAAATGAATAATGGTATATGTGATACGCCTGTTTTAATGGCAAGTAAAGCACATATAAGAAATAATAAACCAGTTATAATAGCTATTTCCACAAATGATGCTCTAGGTGCTAATATGGAAAATATAGGAAGTATGATGAATAAGAAAAATATATATTTTGTACCATTTGGTCAAGATGACTATTTAAAAAAACCAAAATCTATTGTAGCACATTTTGATAAAATACAAGAAACTATTAAGTATGCATTAAAAGGTGAACAAATACAACCTATTTTAATTGAATATAGTTAAATTATAAAAAAGTATAGTAAAAAACTATACTTTTTTTATAAAAATAAAATATTACTTTTAAATTATACATATTATGAAATATTTATTAAATAAAATATATTAATATAATATACATAAATATTTTTAAGTAAAATACAATAAAAATTTAATATTTTACTTAATTAAAATATACAAAATGTCGATAACATAAAAAGACAAAAATTACAACTAATATAAATAAATAAAAAAACTTTACATTTACAAAAAAATAAGTTAAAATATATAAGATAAAGGAGAGTTGATTATGATTTTTGATAGATTATTTACTCAAAACAGAATATTAGAAACTGCTATGCAGGCTACACAATATAAAAATCAAGTTCTTTTAAATAATATGGCTAATATAGATACACCTAATTATAAAAGTAAAAGTGTAGAATTTGAAAGAGTTCTTGCTAATGCTATAGATGAAACAAAAAGGACAGGTATCGACCATATGAACAGTGTTATACCAAATATAAAGGTTACTACAAAACCTAATAGCACAACTATTGATGGTAATAGTATTGATATAGAAACTGAAATGATAGAGTTTTACAAAAATTCAACAAAATATGATTTTATAGTAAATAGTGTACTTTCTAATTCTAACAGAACAAACACTGTTTATTCTACGTTTAAATAATTATTTAGGAGGATAAGTAAGTTATGTCTTTTTTTAGTAGTTTAAATACAAGTGGTACAGCACTTACAGCACAAAGTTTAAGAATGGATATTATAAGTCAAAATATGGCTAATATAGACACAACTAGAACAGCAGAGGGTGGACCTTATAAAAGAAAAACAGTTATTTTTAGTGAAATATCAAATGATAAAAATTCATTTCGTTCAATGTTTAACACAGTATTAAGTAATGAAACAACTAATAGTCTTTCTGGTGTTAAAGTTGAAAAAATTGAGGTTGATAATTCAGAAGGTCCTAAAGAGTATAATCCTAATCATCCAGATGCTGATGAAAATGGATATGTTACAAAGCCTAATGTAAATGTTGTTGAAGAAATGGTAAATATGATATCTGCAAATCGTGCTTATGAGGCAAATATAACAGCTGTTAACATTACTAAAGGTATGATAAATAAGACCTTAGAAATAGGAAAATAAATTTAAGGGGGAATATGATTTATGTTTATAGATAATAATATACAACCTTTTAGTATAGATAAAAATATACAATTTAATAAAGGGTTAAACTTTAATAATCAAAATAGTGTTGAAAATTTTATAAAAACAGACCCTTTTAGTAAGTTTTTTAATGAAGCTGTTAATCTTTATGAAAGTACAAATACTATACAAAAAGATGTAGAACAAAAACAAATCGATTTTATAACAGGTAAATCTGATGATATGATAGCACTCTCTATGGCACAATCTAGAGCTAGTTCAGCTATACAGTTTACATCTCAAGTTACAAATAAAATATTGACAGCTTATCAAGAAATTATGAGAATATCAGTATAAATTATATTAAGTATAGCTTATATGTTTATACATTCAAAAATATTTAAGATTTAATTTTATATAAAATACTTATATGAGGTGTGAATATGCATGAAAAACTATTAAGCTATAAGACTAAAATAGCAGAAAAATGGAGTAATATAGATAAAAGTTTAAGAAATAAAATAATCATTATTGCAATAGGTCTTGTAGTTATTTTAGGTCTTTTACTATACATTAGCTTTAAACCACAATGGGTTGTTTTAAAATCTAATGCAGACCCTTCATTAGTAGGGGAAATAGAAAAAATATTAAATGATAATCAAGTAAAAAATAAATTACTTGATAGGGGTACTGGTATAGAAGTTTTAGAAAAAGACGAAAGTAGAGCTAAAATATTGATTGCCAGTAGTGAAATAGGTAAAGAGGGGATAACATTTGATGATGTTTCTGCTAATATCAGTATAGGTATGACTGAAAATGATAAAAAAGAACAATATCAAAGATTGAAAGAAGCAGAAATGGAGCAATTAATAAAAAGCTTTGAAAATGTAAAAGAAGCTAAAGTTAAACTAGCTTTACCAGAAGATACAGTAGTATTTAATAATAATAAAAAAGAAGCTAGTGCAGGGGTTACTATTACAACTGATAATACTTTTACAGAAGAACAAGGTTCTATTATTGCTAATCTTATAGCGAGTAGTGTTGAAGGTGTAAAAGTTGAAAATGTTACTATTGCTGATACAAAAGGTAAATTATTATACTCTGGAAAAGAAGACTTAAATATGAGTCATAATAAACAGCAAGAAATTGAAAATAACAAAAAAACTGAAATAGAAACAAAAATACAAGATACTTTAAATCCTTTATATGATGAAGTTAAAGTTATATCTAGTGTTAAATTTGACTGGGATAAAAGTCAAGAAAGAAGTCTTGTATTAACACCACCAGTTAATGAAGCAACAGTAGGTGTTCCTAAAAAACAAACAGAACAAACAGAAAGTGTTGTTAATGGTGAAGTTGGAGCTGAACCAGGAATTGAATCTAATGACCAAACACCAACTAATTATGCAATGGGTGGTGGAAATACAGGAAGTTATGATGGTTCTAAAAAAGATACTGAATATGCATATAATGAAGTAGAGCAAGTAAGAGAAGCATTAGGAGGTACTTTTGTACCAGAGCAATCTTCTGTTGCTGTTACAGTATATAGATATAGATTTTATAATGAAGAAGATTTAATAAAAGAAGGTACAATAAATAAAGAGTTAAGTTGGGAGCAATTTAAAGAACAAAATGGAAATCCAACTTTAATAGATATGGATCAACAATTGTTAGATACTATTAGAATAGGTACAGGTATAGAAAATGTTACATTAACAGGTTATGAAAAACCTATATTTGTAGATAAAGTTGTAAATCCTATAAATGTACAACAAATAATAATTTTAATTATATTAGTTGTGTTAATAGCTTTACTTGCATTTGCTCTTATTAAAAAAGCTCAACCAGCTGAAATTGAAGAAATTGAACCAGAAATTTCTATTGAAGACCTTATTGCTACTAATAAAAGAGAAGATGAAGAAGTGGCAGAAAAAATTGCTGGTATTAATGAAATAGAGTCTGAATTTAAACTTAAAATTGAAGATTTCATTGATGAAAATCCAGAAGCAGCAGCACAACTTCTTAGAAATTGGCTTAATGATGAATGGGAGTGATAAAAAATGGCTAGCTTATTAGAACAATATGGTGGCAAAACTAAAGCTGCTATGTTATTAGTATGTTTAGGACCAGAAAAATCTGCTAAAATATTTAAACATCTTAAAGAAGAAGAAATAGAAACTTTAACTTTAGAAATAGCAAGCCTTAATGCTATATTACCAGAAGTAAAAGAAGATGTTTTACAAGAGTTTTATCAAGTTTGTATTGCCCAAAAATATATTGTTGAAGGTGGTATAGGTTATGCTAAACAACTTTTAGAACAATCTTTTGGTGATGACAAAGCTAATGAAATTATATCTAAACTTACAGTTTCATTGCAAGTTAGACCTTTTGATTTTATTAAAAAAGATGATATTACTCAAGTTATAAACTTTATACAAAATGAGCATCCACAAACAATAGCATTAATATTATCTTATTTAAAACCAGTACAAGCAGCAGAAGTGTTATCGTCTTTAGCACCAGAAAAGCAAGCTGATGTAGCGAAAAGAATAGCTACAATGGATAGGACAAATCCAGATGTTATAAGAGAAATAGAAGCTGCTCTTGAAAATAAAATTGCTACACTTATGACTGGTGAGTTTACAGATGTTGGTGGTATAGATGCTATCGTAGAAATTCTTAACTCTGTTGATAGAAATACAGAAAGAAATATTATGGACACTCTTGAAACAGAAGAAGTTGAACTTTCTGAAGAAATTAAGAAGAAAATGTTTGTATTTGAAGATTTATTATCACTTGATAATAGGTCTATTCAAACTGTTCTTAGAGAAGACATTGACCAAAAAGATATTGCAACAGCACTTAAAGGTGCATCAGAAGATTTACAAAATCTTATATTTAACAACTTATCAAAACGTCTAGCAGCTATGATAAAAGAAGATATGGAATTTATGGGACCTGTTAGAAGAACAGATGTTGAAGAAGCACAACAAAAAATTGTTAATGTTGTTAGAAGACTTCAAGAAACTAACCAAATTGTTGTTGCTAGAGGTGGAGGAGATGATATAATTGTCTAGGATATTAAAAGCACCATATATAAATATTGATAATAATATTATTATAGACAATACATTTACTTCATCAAAAAAAAATGAAACACAACAAAATAATGAAGTAGATAAATATTCAAAAGAACTTCAGGTAGAAATAGATGGTTTAAGAGCAACAATAATAGCAGAAGCTAATAAACAAGCTAATGATATAATAGAACAAGCTAAACTTAAAGCTGAAGCAGATTTACAAAATTTAAAATTGCAAATGCAGCAAGAAATGGATATAAAAGCAGAAGAACTATATAAAGAAGCTTTTGATAAAGGATATAATGAAGGCTATGAAAAGGCTGAATTAGATTGTGAACAAATGAGGAAAGAGGCTCAACAAATAGTTGAACAAGCTGAAGAAGAAAAAGTAGCAACTATTAATAATTTAGAACCTGAAATAATAAAATTTATTATAGACACAACTCAAAATATTTTAACAGATTCTTTTCAATTTAATCCTAGTGTTATATCTTTACTTATAAAAAAAGGGTTATGTTCTATTAAAGAAGTAAAAAATTTAAAAATATTTTTATCTGAGAAAAATTATAATTTTGTAGAAAAAAATAAGTTTAAGATTTTAGAAGTAGATACAGATAAAAATAATATTGAAATAATAAAAGATATATCATTAAAAGATACAGATTGTATTATAGAAACAGATATAGGAACTATAAATTGTAATATAGATGAGCAAATGTCTTCTATAAAAGAAGCTTTACATCATATATTAAATTAATAGGGTGAATTATATGTTTAATGTAGATATAAATAAATATAGATATATATTAGATAAAAATTATGTAAAAAAATTTGGTAAAGTTTCTAGAGTAGTTGGACTTACTATAGAATCAGAAGGACCAGATGTTAGTATTGGTAATTGTTGTAGAATAAATACTAAAGATGGTAAAAGTGTATTAGCTGAAGTAGTAGGATTTAAAGATAAAAAAATACTTTTAATGCCTTATGGTAATATAGAAGGGGTTGGTCTTGGAAGCATTGTAGAAGGCTTTGATTACCCACTTAGTGTTAAAGTATCAAATAATCTTTTAGGAAGAGTTTTAAATGGATTAGGTGAACCTATGGACCATAAAGGACCTATTATTGATGCTACAAAAGAAGTTTCTACTACTAATGTACCACCAGACCCTTTAGATAGAAAACGTATAAAAGAACAACTTTCATTAGGTGTAAAAGCAATAGATGGACTTTTATCTATTGGTAAGGGTCAAAGGGTTGGTATATTTGCTGGTTCTGGGGTTGGTAAAAGTACACTTATGGGTATGATAGCTAGAAATACAAGTGCATCAATTAATGTTATAGCATTAATAGGTGAGCGTGGTAGAGAGGTAAAAGAATTTATAGAAAAAGACCTTGGGGAAGAAGGGCTTAAACGTTCTGTACTAGTTATAGCTACTTCTGACCAACCAGCATTAGTAAGACTTAAAGCAGCTGAAGTTGCAACATCTATAGCAGAATATTTTAGAGAACAAGGAAATGATGTTTTGTTGTTTATGGACTCTTTAACAAGATATGCAATGGCACAAAGGGAAGTAGGACTTGCTATTGGTGAACCACCAGTTTCAAGAGGTTATACACCTTCTGTTTTTGCTATTATGCCAAAACTTTTAGAACGAGCTGGTAATTCTGATGCAGGTTCTATAACAGGACTTTATACTGTTCTTGTAGATGGTGATGATTTAACAGAACCAGTTACAGATACGGCAAGGGGTATATTAGATGGACATATAGTTTTATCTAGAAAATTAGCTAATAAAAATCATTATCCAGCAATAGATGTTTTAGCTAGTGTATCCCGTGTTATGAGTGATATTGTTACAAAAGAACATAAAAGTAATGCTTTTGAAATTAAAAAACTTATGGGAACTTATGCTGAAGCAGAAGACCTTATCAATGTAGGAGCATATGTTTCAGGGAGTAATGAAGATATAGATATGGCTATATCTAAAAGAAAAGCTATCTTAAATTTTGTAACACAGTCTACAGAAGAATGTTTTTCTTTAGAAGAAGTAGATGAACAAATGAATAAAATTTTAGAGGATTAATATTATGGCTAAATTTATATTTAATATGCAAGGGCTTTTAAATATTAAAGAAAAGCTAGAAGAACAATGTAAAACAGAATATGGTAAAGCACTAAATAAATTAGAAGAAGAAAAAAATATACTTTTAAACTTTGAAAATAAAAAACAACAAAATATAATAAGTTTTAGAGAAAGTATTAGTAAAGGTGTTAAGCCAGGCTATATTGATAGTATTAATAAATATACTAGCCTTATAGATAAAAAAATAGAAGACCAAAAGGTGATTGTTAATAAAGCTAAAGATTTTGTAGAAGAAAAAAGATTGGCTTTATTAGAGGCTATGAAACAGAGAAAAGTTCTTGAAGCTTTAAAGGAAAAAGGAAAAGAAAACTATTTTAAAGAAGAACTTAAAAAAGAACAAAAAATGATAGACGAAATAGTTAGTTATAAATATAATAAAGCTTAAATTAAAGACCTATTAATAGTTAAAGTAAATTTGTAAAAATATATTGATTTTTTAATATATTTTAATCTATAATATTAATTAAAATTATAAAATACTATTTAATATTTTAAATAGAGAAAGGAGTAAGCCAATCTAAAAATATATTGAGTGAAAGTAAAAGCTATAATAATATATGTTAAATATTTAGGAGGCCTTGTATCCAACTTAAACCCTATATCAAACAAGAGTAGAAAATAATAATTTTTTAAAATTGTATTTATTGAATAGGAAATTAAATAAAATTTATATATTTTTATAGATTTTTGGCAACGGTTTAATATGGCTAAAAAAAATAAGAAACCCAAAAATGAGAAAGATGAACTTAATTTAATAGATGAAGATATAGATGATGAAGATGATGATATAGAAGATAATGGTGGGAAAAAAGGTGGTTGTCTATTAAAACTTATAATAGCTATTATTATAATAGCTTTACCTATTGTACTTGTTAGTCTTAATGTAGGTGGTGTTAGAGATAATTATCTTAGACCAGTTTTAGAAAAGATACCTATTGTTAAAAACTTATTACCACCACTAGAGTCAGAAACAGATGCTAATGTAGAAGAACAACCATTAGACGAAAATCAAGAAAGAATAGATGCACTTACAAAAGAAATAGAAGACCTTAACAAAGAAATAAATAGATTAAAAGAATTTGAAAATGCACAATTACAATTTAAAGCAGACAAAGAACAATTTGATAAAATGGTAGCTTTAAATGACCCTAAAGCATATTCAAGTTTTTATGAATCTATTGCACCTGAAAATGCAGAAGAATTATATAAACAAGCTGTAAATAAAGAAGTTACAGATAAAGCACTTAAAGATTACATACAAACTTTTGAAAATATGAAAAAAGATGCAGCAACAAAAATTTTAGAAGAATTAATTATTACAGATATGGATTTAGTTATTACTATATTACAAAATCTATCTAGTGAAAAAAGGAGTGAAATTTTAAGTACTATGGACCCTAAAAATGCAGCTTCTTGCTCTAAACTTCTATCACCAGTTCAGGCACAATAAAATATTTGAAAGGAGGTGAAATGTGAAAATGGAACTTGTAAATATGCTTTTAAATCAATTAACTAATAAACCTATTAACAATACTGCAAATTCAAATAATAAAGGGACAGGGTTTAATGACTTTTTAAATAAAGCAGAAAGTAAAGTAGAAAATAAACCAAATAATATAAATAATAATAAAAGTTACAAAGATAATAAAGATAATAACAAAGTTAATAATAAGACAAAAGATTTAAGTGACAAAGAAGCTACTACTTTAAAACAAAAAGATAAAGTACAATCTAATGAAAGTACTAAAGTAGAAGAAAAAAATAATATAGATAAAATTGATAATGACACAGAAAAAGCTATTATTGTTGAAGAAGATATTTTAAATAAATTATCTGAAATATTAGGAATATCTAATGAACAAGTAATGGATATTTTATCAAGTTTATCAATGTCTATTTCTATGTTACAAGATAATCAAAACTTAATTAAGTTTTTACAATCAGCATTTGATGTAGAAAGTCCAGTTGAACTTTTAGCTATTAATAATATTAAAGATATCATGAAAGATATTACAGATATAGCAAAAAGTATAGATTATACAGATTTAATTTCTTTAGATGAAAATGCTAAAGGTAAAATTACTGAAATTATAAATAAAAATAACTTAAAAGATGTAACCTTATTAAGTTCTACAACAGATATTAAGAAAAAAATTGATGCTTTATTAGAAGAATTAAATGGTTCTGTAGAAGAAACTATAGTTATACAATCTAAATTACCTACTAAAAATGTTTTAGAAGATATTAATTTAGAAAATACAGACCAATTAGTTAATGTTGAAGATGTAAAAAATATTAAAGCTATTGATGGAAAAGTAGGTTATCATCAAGAAAATAATCAAAATATGAATAATAGCCAAAATCAATCTTTAGTAGAAATGTTAAAACAAAATAATTTGGAATTAACTTCTAAACAAGAATTATTTAATATAGGAGAAGTTGCTAATAACTCAACAAAAGTATATAATACTTCTTTACCTAAAACACAAGTTTTAAGAAATATTAATACAACAGATATTGTAAATCAAATAATGGAAAAAATAAAAGTTTCTATTAAACCAGAAATATCTGAAGTAAAAATGATTTTAAAACCAGAACAATTAGGAGAAGTTTCTCTTAAAATAGCCACTCAAAATGGAATTGTTACAGCACAATTTATAGCAGAAAATCAAAAAGTTAAAGAAATTATAGAATCAAACTTTAACCAACTTAAAGATATGTTAAATGAACAGGGAATTGATGTTGGTGCATTAGAAGTTAATGTTTCTGGTGATGAAAGCCAAGAAACTACATACAATATGTTTGACCAATCTACTAATAAAAATGAAAGAATGATAAATAATTTAACAGAAGAAATTATTGAAAAAGAAAATATAGTAGAAGTAAAAGAAGAAAATATTTTAAATTCACAAGTTAATTATTCAATATAATTATAAGGAGGTGAAAATATGGATAATACAATAAATACTAATACTAATATCTATAATATGGCTAATTTTCAAAGAGCTACAACTTCAAGAGCTAAAGATAAAGATGAGGATAAAGATACATCTGGACCAACAGTAGGTATACCAGAAGATGAAGAAGAAAAAGAAGAAGGTATTAAGAACCCTAGTAATGTAAGAGAAGTAAAAACACAACTTGGTAAAGATGATTTTTTAAAACTTTTAGTTACACAACTTCAATATCAAGACCCTTTACAACCTATGGATAATACAGAATTTATTGCACAAACTGCACAGTTTACAGCATTAGAACAAATGCAAAACTTAAATCAAACTATGACAAATGCTCAAGCTTTTAGTACTATTGGTAAAGGTGTAATTGCTAATACAAAAAATGAACAAACAGGTCAATATGAAAAAGTTTATGGTATAGTACAATCTGTTGATATAATAAATGGAAAACCATATTTAAATTTTGGAGATAATAAAATAGTTCCATATGAAGATATTGAAAAAGTTCAAGATGTTGATTTTGGAGATAGTTCTGCAGCAGTTTCTCAAGCTATGGCAATGATTGGTAAAACCATACAAGGTATTAAACTTGATGAAAATATGAAACCTATTGGATATATTGAAGGTAAAGTTGAGTTTATAAAATTTGAAAATGGTGTACCAGTATTAAGTGTAAATGGTAAAGATGTATACTTAGGAGAAGTTGTTGCTGTTTCTGAAAATACTCTTCTTATTGGTTCTAATATTAGTGCAGCTATTGGTGAAGATGGTAAAGATGTAGTAAGTGGTACTATACAAGATATTGTATTAAAAGATGATAAAGTATTTGTTAAAATAGATGGTGTTGAAAAAGATGTAGAATTAGAAGACATAAGTTCTTTAGTAAGTTCACTTTCTCTTGTAGGTCAAGAAATTACAGCTGGTGATATTAGTGGTAAAGTAGATGGTGTAATTATTAGAGATAAGAAAGTTTACTTACAAGTTGGAGATAAAGAAGTTTCTTATAAAGATATTAAATAAAGGTGGTGATTTTTTGACTATAATAAATAATAATTTAATAAATCCTAATTTAGTTAATAAATTTAAAAAATCTGAACCTTTATGTAGTAATAATACAAATAATAAAACTTTTAAAGAAATTTTAGAAAATAAAGCCGAAGAAAGAAATGTTTCTTTTTCAAAACACGCATCAATGAGGCTTAGCTCTAGAAACTTACAATTATCTAATTCTCAAATAAAAAGAGTAGAAAATGGTATAAAAAGAGCTGAAGAAAAAGGAATAAAAGACTCTCTTGTATTAGTTGATAATATTGCACTTTTAGTCAATATTAAAAATAAAACAGTTGTTACAGCTATTGATAACAACTCTGAAAAGGTATATACAAATATAGATGGTGCTGTTATAGTTTAGGCTGGACCTTTTTAGGAAGTCTATTTTCTTTGAATGACAGATAAGAAAAAAGCACCTTATTTAAGGAGGAATTTATTATGATGAGAAGTATGTTCTCAGGTGTTTCTGGCTTGAGAGTACATCAAACAAAAATGGATGTTATATCTAATAATATAGCTAATATTAACACAGTAGGTTTTAAAAGAAGTTCTGTTTCTTTTAAAGATAGCTTTAACCAAACTTTAAGTTCAGCTAGTTCAGCTAACCAAGATAGAGGTGGTATAAATCCACAACAAATAGGTTTGGGAGCAAATGTAGGTTCTATAGTTACTGTTATGGGGCAAGGTGCTGCTCAAAGAACAGATTATGGTAGTGACCTTATGATAGATGGAGAAGGTTTCTTTATAGTTAAAGATGCTACAGGGTTTTCTTTTACTAGAGCAGGTGTTTTTGAAGTAGATGCTAAAGGTAATCTTGTAGACCCTAATGGTTTTAATGTTTGTGGTTGGAAAGCAACAGATGACCCAGATAATCCAGGACAACAAAAAATAGTTCAAGATACAGTTACACCTATTAATATATATGAAGGAAATAATTTATATTCTCCAGCAGAAATGACAACAAATATAGAATTTACAGGTAACTTTAATCAAACAACTAATCCTACACAAAAAAATACAATATCTTTTTATGATAGTCAAGGTAATAAATATACTATAAATATACAATTTGATAAAGTGCCAAATTCTAATCCAGATGAATGGACAGTTAGTATCCCACAAATAAATGACCCAAATTCAGCAGCTAATGGTATGATAGAGGTTACAGTTAATGGTACAGATAAAGCATATTTAGCAGGGGGTTCAATAACATTAGATGCTACAGGTTTATTTTTTAATGGGGATGGTAAACTTACTGGCACAGATGCAGCAAATAGTGGGAAAACAGATATAAGATTAACAGGGATAGATTTAACTACTTTACAGAAAATAGAAAATGGTGCATTAGTTGGAGCTGGTATGAATGGTACTGTACCAAATGAATTAATTGTAGATTTTAAAACAGTAACACAATTTAACTCAAAAGTTACAGTTACATCAGAAACTAAAGATGGTAATACAGCAGGTAATATGACAGGATTTAATATAGATGCAAATGGTATTATTAGAGGTACATATTCTAATGGTAAAACTAAAATATTAGCTCAAATACCTTTAGCAAATTTTAAAAATCCAGCTGGTTTAGAAAAAGTTGGTAGTAACCGTTATAGAGAAACGGGTAACTCTAGTGAATTTGATGGTATAGGTCAAGAAGCTAGTTCTTTAGGTTCTACTTTACAAGGTGGTGCATTAGAAATGTCTAATGTAGATTTATCTTATGAATTTAGTGAAATGATAACTACACAAAGAGGTTTCCAGGCAAATTCAAGAATAATAACAACAAGTGATGAAATGATACAAGAGTTAGTTAATTTAAAAAGATAAAATATAGATAGTATATAGCTTTTAAAATTTTAAAAGCTATATACTATAATGTTAAAAAAAATATAAAATAATACTTGAGAAATTGTAGAAAATAGTGTATATTAATAAGATAGAAAAGACATTTAATTTTTATGAGGAGATTATGTTATGATTATAGTAACAAAGTTAAATGATACAGAGATAGTTATTAATTGTGATTATATAGAAGTTATGCAAGAAACTCCAGATACGACTATAACATTAACTACTGGTAGAAAAATTATTGTAAAAGAAGCAGTTGATGATATTATAGATAAAATTATTACATATAAAAAAAGCTTAAAATAAACTAGAAGGGGAGAAATAATAATGGAATTAGGTTTAATTATAGGTTTAGTTGCTGGTATGGCTTTTACCTTTATATCCATACTTTTAGGTGCAGAAATGCAAATAACAGCTGTAAAAAGTTTTATTGATGCACCATCTTTTATGATTACAGTTGGTGGTGCTATGTCAGCCGTTATAGCGTCTTATCCATTACCAACTTTCTTAAATGCTATGAAAAGTACTAAAAAAGCATTTAAACCAGATACAGTTGACCCAATAGCAGCTATAAAAGATATAATAGAGCTTGCTAATGTTGCTAGAAAAGAAGGTTTATTAGCACTTGATGATAAATCTGTAAATATGGATATATTTTTAAGAAAAGGTATAATGCTTGTAGTTGATGGTACAGACCAAGAACTTGTTAGAAATGTATTAGAAACTGAAATGGGATACATAGAAGATAGACATAAAGAAAATATAGAAATTTGGGAACTTATGGCTTCTCAATTCCCAGCTTGGGGTATGATTGGTACATTAGTTGGTCTGGTACTGATGCTTCAAAATCTTGATGACCCTTCTACAATTGGTCCTAAAATGGCTGTTGCCTTAATAACAACGTTTTATGGTTCATTATTTGCTAACTGGTTATCAACACCTATTGCTAATAAGTTAAAGTTTTTTAGTAAGCAAGAAATGTTAGTAAAGGAAATTACTGTTGAAGGTATCCTTTCTGTTGCAGCAGGTGAGAACCCTCGTATAATAGAAGAAAAACTTAAAGTATTCATATCACCAACTCTTAGAGAAACATTTGGTGAAGGTTCTGGTGAATAGGAGTTGATTTTATGGCAAAAAAAGAGAAAAAAATAGAAATAAAACAAGGTCTTGCTGAATGGATGGGGACTTATGGGGATATGGTTACCTTGTTATTATGTTTCTTTGTTCTTTTATTCGCAAGTTCAACTCAAGATGCTGAAAAATTTGCACAAATTGCTGCATCATTTTCAAATAGTCAAATATCTATTTCTCAAACTCAATCAGCTGGTGTTTTGGAGGCACTTGGTAATGGTATTGTTTCAATGCCTGAAGTAAAAGGTAGTTCAGATAAAGAATTTGAAAATAAAGGTAAAGAAGAACTTGATAATTTAGCTGAAAACTTTAAAACTTATTTTGCTGAAAATAATCTTCAAGATAAAGTTGAAATTGAACAAAATGATAGATTTATTACTTTAAATTTTAAAGATGGTATATTATTTGAAAGTGCTAGTGCAGACTTAAAGTCAGATGCTATTGAAATATTATCATTAGTTGCTGATGAATTATTGAAATATCCAGAAAATGATATAAAAATAGAGGGTCATACAGATAATTTACCTATTAATACAACTCAATATCCAAATAACTGGTATTTATCAGCTGCAAGAGCAATATCAGTAGCTACATACTTTACAGACTATAAAAACTTTTCACCAGATAGAATATCTACAGAAGGATATGGTGAGTATAGACCAAAAGCTCCTAATGACACACCTGAAAATAGAGCTATCAATAGAAGAGTTGAAATAAAAGTTATTAGCAAATATTATAACAATGAAATATAACATATAAGGAGGACAAATAAAATGAGTAAGAATAAAATGGGAATGACATTAATAATCTTACTATTAGTAGTATTACTAGTTTTATTTGCAGTTGGTTTTGGATTTCTTTATAAAGCTATGAATAAAACTAATGATGCTACAGATACAAATATAGTTGTTCAACAAACTGTACCTATTGAAGATATAACAGTATTTCCATTAGGAGAAACCATAATAACAAACTTGTTAAAAGGACCTGACCAAAAAGACCATGTTATAAAAATAAGTGTCAATTTAGGTATAAATACAAGTAAAGAAACTTCTAAAGAAGCAGAAAACCTAATTTCTAATTTAGAATTACAGAAAATAATAATAAAAGATACAATAATTGACATTTGTATAAATAAAACATATGAAGAAATGGAAATGACAAATGCCAAAACTGTTGTTAAAGATGAAATACTAGCAAGTTTACAAGAAATTTTTGCAACAAATCTCATTGTTGACGTATATATTGATGATTTCTTTACTCAATAATATAATATATACTTTAGAAAGGTAGGTGATATATAAATGAGTGAAATTTTATCTCAAGATGAGATAGACAAGTTGCTTAGTGCTATGGCAAGTGGTAATGAAATTGCAGAACAACCACCAGTAGAAGAAAAGAAAGTTAAAGAATATAACTTTGCTAGACCTTCAAAATTTGGTAAAGAGCAACTTAGAACACTAGAAATTATATTTGATAACTTTGCTAGGGTATCATCTTCATTTTTAACAGGTTATTTAAGAACTTCTACAACTATTGAAGTTAGAAACTCTGAACAAGTTACTTATGGAGAATTTAATAATTCATTATTAAATCCTGTTGTTTTGAGTATAATAAATTTTAATCCTTTTAAAGGCTCAATTATATTAGATTTATCTGCTAGTGTAGGTTATGCTATGATAGATAGAATGCTTGGTGGTGTTGGTGAAACTATTGGTAAAACTAGAGATTTTACAGAAATAGAAGTAACATTATTAAGTAAAATTATAGATAAGCTTGTTGAAAGATTAGAAGAACCTTGGAGACAAGTTTGTGAAGTAAGACCACATTTAGAAAAAATTGAAACAAACTCTCAATTTGCTCAAATAATGTCACCTAATGAAATGGTTGCATTAATAACTTTAAGTATTAAAGTTGGTAATATAGAAGGACTAATGAATTTCTGTATACCATATATTGTCATAGAACCTATAGTTGGTAATTTAAATACTAAACATTGGTTTGGAAACTCTAGTGATGCTGATGATGAACAGTATAGACCACTTGTAGAAAGACGTTTAGAAGAGGCAAAAGTGCCTATATCTGTTATAGTTGGTAAAACTAATATTACTGTTGATGAATTTATAAATATTCAAGTAGGTGATGTTATCCCACTAGATTCTTATGTTAACTCTGATTTTAAAGTACAAGTTGGAGAATTAACAAAATTTTATGCTAAGCCTGGTGTAAATAAAGGCAAAAATGCTATACAAATAACTTCTATTATTAGGAAGGGGGAATAAAAATGAGCGATATGCTTTCGCAAGAAGAAATAAATGCTTTACTAGGCGATAGTGTAGCTACAAATGAAAATAATAACTCCAATTTAGAAAATGAATTATTAACTGAACAAAATAAGGATATATTAGGTGAAATAGGTAATATTAGTATGGGAACAGCCGCAACAACATTATCGGCTTTATTAAACCATAAAGTAGAAATATCTACACCTACTGTTAGTATAGTATATCCAAAAGAATTATCTACAAATTATGATAAACCTTGTGTAGGTCTTAGAATAAACTATAAAGAGGGTATTATAGGATCTAACCTTCTTGTTTTAAAACAAGAAGACGTAAAAATAATAGCTAATCTTATGATGGGTGGAGATGGAAATGTAGATGTAAATGAAGAACTTACAGAATTAGATTTAAGTGCTATATCTGAAGCTATGAATCAAATGGTTGGTTCATCTTCTACATCGTTATCTTCTATGTTAGGATATAAGATAGATATAGATACACCCCAAGCATTTATTTTAAGATTTGATGATGATACTTTCTTTCAAGATTTTACTATGATAGATGAACATTTAGTATGTAATTCTTTTAGAATGGTTGTACATGATTTAATAGATAGTGAAATAATGCAATTATTACCAATTGAATTTGCAGAAAGTATTATTGATAAATTAACAGCTAATGAGAAAGAAATGGCTAATTCCTCATCACAAAATAAAACTCAACAGCCATCAGTACAACCACAAATGCAACAACCACAACAGACAGTGGCACAGCAACCTATGATGCAACCACAACAACAGCCTATGATGCCACCTCCAAATATGCAACAACAAATGTATTCACAATCAAGCAATATTATGCATAATAACGTAAATGTTCAATCAGCACAATTTCAGTCTTTTGATATGAATGACCTTGTACAACAAAAAGAAAATATTACAATAATTAGAGATGTACCTTTAGAAGTTACAGTTGAACTTGGTAGAACAAGAAAGCCTATAAGGGAAATATTAGAGTTTAATCCAGGTACAATTATTGAACTTGATAAAATAGCAGGTGAACCTATTGATATACTTGTTAATGGAAAATTTATAGCAAAAGGTGAAGTTGTTGTTATAGATGAAAATTTTGGTGTAAGAGTAACAGATATTATAAGTACTGAACAAAGAATATAACAAATAAAATATAATTATAATTAATAAGGAGTGTAAAAAAATGTCAAATAATATACTTTTAGTTGATGATGCTGCTTTTATGAGAATGATGTTAAAGGATATACTTACAAAAAATGGGTATAATGTAGTAGGTGAAGCTGAAAATGGTGCTCAGGCAGTAGAAAAATATAAAGAACTTAAACCTAATTTAGTTGTTATGGATATTACTATGCCAGAAATGGATGGTATTCAAGCTGCTAAAGCTATAAAAGCTGCAGATGCTAATGCTTTAATTATTATGTGTTCAGCAATGGGACAACAAGCAATGGTTATTGAAGCTATACAAGCAGGTGCTAAAGACTTTATTGTTAAACCTTTCCAGCCAGATAGAGTTTTAGAAGCTGTAAAAAAAGTAATAGGATAATTTACTTATGATAATACTATCTAATATAGTGCAAAAAAGCCAAAGTACAAGTTTTTTGGAAATGGCTTTTCAGCTTATATTTATTATTTTTATATTTGTAGTTGTTGTATTTTTAGCATATTATTCTACAAAATTTATAGCAGGTGCAAAAATAAAAACTATGTCTAAAAACAATATGAAAGTTATTGAAACTATATCTATTGGTTTGCATCATATTCATATTGTAAAAGTTAATAAACAATATTTTTTAATAAGTTCTTCAAAAGAAGGTATTAGAATGTTATCAGAAATAAATGGTGATGATTTAATTATACAAGATAACCCTAATCAATTACCTTTTGATAAACAACTAAAACAATATATAAATAATATAAAAGATAAAAAAGGAGGTAAATATGAAAAATAAAAAAAATTTAGTAAAACTTATAAGTTTAATAACTATTATTTTTTCTACAACAATATTTACCTCTTATACTGTTTTTGCAAATAATATTTTACCAGATGTTAGTATTAGTGTTGGTGAAAATTCAAATGGTGGTGTAGCCACATCTGTACAATTAATAGTTTTATTTACTATTTTAACTTTAGCACCATCATTAATAATAATGCTTACATCTTTTACAAGAATTATAATATCTTTACATTTTTTAAGAAATGCTTTAGGTACACAACAAATGCCACCTAATCAAATAATAATAGGTATAGCACTATTTTTAACTATTTTTATAATGTCACCAACTATAAAACAAATAAATGAAAATGGATTTAAGCCCTATTCTGAGGGCAAAATTTCTCAACAACAATTTATAGATGAATCTATGAAACCAATAAGAGAATTTATGTTTACACAAGTTAGTGATAAGGATTTAAAACTATTTACAGATTTAGCAGGTATAGAATCTTATAATAGTCCTGATGAAGTTCCAAGTTCTGTACTTATACCTTCATTTATATTAGGTGAAGTAACAAAAGGTTTTATAATAGGATTTCTTATATATATACCTTTTATAGTTATAGATATGGTTGTATCATCTGTACTTATGGCTATGGGTATGATGATGTTACCACCAGCTTTAATATCAGCCCCATTTAAAATTATATTTTTTATAATGATTGATGGTTGGAATTTAATTATTGGTAATATTATAAAAACATTTACAGGATAAGGGGGATTTTTATGTCAGAAGATACTGTTATAAATATTATGCAAATGGCTATAAAGACAGTTATACTTGCTTCTGCACCACCTTTGTTATTAGGACTTATAGTTGGTATAGTTGTTAGTATAATTCAAACAATTACATCTATTAATGAACAAACTTTAGCTTTTATACCTAAAATTTTAGCAGTTTTTTTATCATTAATAATATTTGGACCATTTATAATAAGTGTTATAAAAGAATTATTTATGGCTTTATATGTAGACCTTGCTAGATTTATACGTTAGGAGAGATAATATGAATCTAGACAATGCTCAAATTTTAATTGATATATTTAATAATGTAGATTTATATATGTTAATATTTGTTAGAATGATAGGTTTTATAATTTTTATGCCTGTTATAGGTGGTAATAATGGTATTGCTATGGTGAAAATTGGTTTGGCTATGGCTTTATCAGGTATAATATTTGCTTCTGGTAATGTTACAGAAGTTGTATATGTAAATAGTATTATGGGTTATTTTATGTTAATTTTAAAAGAATTTTTTGTAGGTGCTATAATAAGTTATATAGTATTTTTTGTATTTAATACAGTTTATTTTACAGGTCATATGACAGACCAACAAATAGGTTATTCTATGGCAAATATATTTGACCCTATGACTAATACACAAGTACCAATAACAGGTAATTTATATTATTTTGCGATATGTGCTTTATTTATTATAAATAGAGGGCATCATATGGTTATTAGTACCATATTTTATAGTTATAAATCTTTACCTATTGGTAAAGCATATATATTAGGTAATGATGGCTTAATTTTTGGTATTATAAATATAATGGTAGAGTTTTTTAAAATAGGATTTTTATTTGCTTTGCCTATAATAGGTACTATATTAGTTATGGATATAACATTAGGAGTTTTAGTAAGAGCAGTACCTAAAATGAATGTTTTTGCTGTTGGTATGCCTCTTAAAGTTATAGCAGGTTTATCAGCTTTATGGATTATAATACCAGTTATTTCTGAAATGTATTATACAATATATAATTTAATTTCAGAGCTTATATTAAACTCTATAAAGGTTATGATTCCATGATAATTTCAAAAATAAAAGATAAAAATAGTTTTTATATTGATATAGACTTATGCTTTTTTAATGGTGAAAAAACAGAAAAAGCTACACCAAAGAAAAAGCAAAAAGCAAGAAAAGAAGGGCAAGTAGCAATAAGTAAAGAAATTGCTACAGCTATAACATTGATATTAGGGTTTTTAAGTATAAAATTATTAGGAACATATATGTATAAGCAAATAGCTAGTGTAATGAATTTTAATTTTACACTTATACAAGATATAGATTCTATAGTAAGTGATGATTATATTTTAGATTTTTTTATATATATGATATTTAGATGTATAATTATAGCAGGTCCTATATGTGTGATATCAATGGTAATAGGTATAGTTGCAAATTTATTACAAGTAGGTTGGCATCCTACAACTAAACCTTTACAACCAAAATTTGATGCATTTAATCCAGCAACAGGTTTTAAAAGATTATTTTCTTTTAAACAACTTGTAGATGCAATTATATCTATTATAAAAATAATATTTTTAGGTATAGTGGTATTTAATTCTATAAAGGGAGAATTACATCAAATAGTTAATATTGTATATATGGATATGTTTTCTGCTTGTTTATATATTTTTAATCTTTGTATTGATATAGGTATGAAAGTAGGTTATTTTTTCATTATAATAGCTATTTTAGATTTTGTTTATCAAAAATATTCACATAATAAAAAACTTAGAATGAGTAAGCAAGATATAAAAGATGAATATAAACAAACAGAAGGGGACCCTATTATTAAAAGTCAAATTAGACAGAAAATGAGAGAATCTGCTTTAAAAAGAATGATGCAAGAAGTACCAGGTGCAGATGTTGTCATAACAAACCCAACACATTTTGCTGTTGCTGTAAAATATGATAGGGAAAAAGAAGGTGCACCGATTGTAGTAGCTAAAGGTGTAGACCATTTAGCACAAAAGATAAAAGATGTAGCTAAGGAAAATAAAGTTGAAATTGTAGAAAATAAGCCATTAGCAAGGGCTTTATACAATACTGTAGAGGTTGGAAAAGAAATACCACCAGAGTTATATCAAGCAGTAGCAGAAGTACTTGCCTTTGTATATAAGCTTAAAAATATGGTTTAACTTTTAATATAGATTTTATGGAGAATTTTTTATGAAAATAAAAGAAGCATTTTTAGGTATTTTTATTATATTAATAGTATTAGTATTAATTATACCCTTACCATCAATTTTACTTGACTTTTTACTTATGATAAATATATTTTTAGCAGTATTAATTCTTTTAGATGCTATATATGCTAAAAAGGCACTTGATATGAATATGTTTCCTACAATGTTACTTGTAACAACACTATTTAGGATAGCATTAAACTTATCATCTACAAAGTTAATACTTTTACAAGGTGATGCAGGTAAAGTTATAGAAGCATTTGGGCAATTTGTTGCTGGTGGTAATATGGTTGTAGGTGTAATTATATTCTTAATCCTTGTTTTAGTAAACTTTATGGTTATTACTAAAGGTTCTGAAAGGGTATCTGAAGTTACAGCAAGATTTACTCTTGATGCTATGCCAGGTAAACAAATGGCTATAGATGCTGATTTAAATACAGGTCTTATAAATGATGAAGAAGCTAAAGCAAGAAGAAAAGAAATTCAAGATGAAGCATCTTTTTATGGAGCAATGGATGGGGCATCTAAGTTCGTAAAAGGTGATGCAATTGCAGGTATTATAATTACAGTTATAAATATTGTTGGTGGTGTAACACTTGGTATGACAGGTCTTTCAACAGGTACTAAATTACCTTTTGGAGAGGCTATACAAGTTTATACACTTATGACTATTGGTGATGGTCTTGTAGGACAAATACCAGCTATTTTAATATCAACTGCGACAGGTATATTGGTTACTAAATCTAGTGAAGAAGGTGGAATTACACAATCTCTTACAAAGCAATTATTTAGTATTCCTTTAACTTTATATATAGCAGGGGTTGTTATGATTGCATTAGGCTTTACACCATTACCAACTATGTTCTTTGTACCATTTGGTATAGTTTTAGTATTTTGTGGATATCAACTTGATAAAGTGCAAAAAGTACAAGCTATTACAGAAGAAATTTCCACAGATGATGAAGAAGTCGAAGAAATTAGACGTCCAGAAAATGTTATTTCTTTATTGAATGTAGACCCTATTTTATTAATATTTGGATATGGTCTTATACCACTTGTAGATAGTAATCAAGGGGGAGATTTACTAGATAGGGTAGTTATGATTAGAAGACAAATAGCATTAGAATTAGGTGCAGTAGTACCTATAATAAGACTTAGAGATGATATAAAACTTGCACCAAATCAATATAAAATATTAATAAAAGGTGTTGAAGTAGCTGAAGGAGAAATTTTATTTGATCATTATATGGCTATGAACCCAGGTTATGTTGAGGAGGAAATAGATGGTATTGAAACTATAGAGCCTTATTTAGGCTTACCAGCTTTATGGATTACAGAAACACAAAGAGAGCGTGCAGAGGCATTAGGTTATACAGTTGTAGACCCTCCAGCAATAATAGCAACACATTTAACAGAAGTAATAAGAAATAGCTTAAATGAATTATTATCAAGACAAGATGTTCAAACATTAATAGATAATGTAAAAGAGCATCACCCTGTTCTTGTAGATGAATTAGTACCTAAATTATTAGGTATTGGTGAGGTACAAAAAGTTTTAGCTAATTTACTTAAAGAAGGTGTTTCTATAAGAGATTTAGTAACTATATTAGAAACATTAGCAGATTATGCTCAAGTAACTAGAGACCCAGATATGCTTACAGAATATGTAAGACAATCATTAAAAAGAAGTATATCACAAAAATATTTTGCAAATGGTGAAAATAAAGTTATTACATTAGACCCTCAGTTAGAACAAGAAATAATGGAAAGTGTACAACATTCTGAACAAGGCTCATTTATAGCTTTAGACCCAGATAAAACTCAAATGATATTTAATAGTTTAAATACACAATTATCTAAACTTACATCTCTTGGTATACAGCCAATAATCCTTACATCTCCTGTTGTTAGGATTTATTTTAAAAAGCTAGTAGAGCAAGTGGCACCAGATTTAGTAGTTATAAGTTATAATGAAATAGACCCTAGCTCAGAAATTCAATCTATTGGAATGGTGGGAATTTAATGAAGATAAAGAAGTATCAAGGCGAAACAGAAGAACAAGTTATAGAAATGGCAAAGAATGAATTGGGAAATGATGCAATTGTTCTTAGTATTAAAAAAATTACTCCTACAGGAATATTTTCTATAATAAAAAAGCCTTATATAGAACTTACAGCATCTTATGATGAAAATAAAGTTAAACTTACAAATGATAAATCTAAAAACTTTTTTACAAAATCTACATCAAATAGTATGGAAAATAAGTTAAAAGAAAAAGATGACACTATACAAAGATTAGAAAAAAGAATAGTAGAGTTAGAAAGTTATCTTGAAAAAGCTATGAAAAGTTTATCTTTAGAAAAAGATGCAAATAATAATAAATATAAAAATCAACTTGTACAATTCATATATGAAATGCTAATATCAAAAGGGGTTCACCCAGCTGTATGTAGTGATATATTAGAACCTGTTGATAAAGAACAAAATCAAAATATTGATTTAATTGTAAAAGTAGTATATAATAAAATAATAGAAATATTAGAAAAGGCAGTTTGTAGAGATTTAGTCATAGAAAGAACAGATAATAAAAAAGAAGCAAAAAGTATAGTATTTTTAGGAACAACTGGTGTTGGAAAAACTACTACTATAGCTAAGTTGTCTTCAGAGCTTATTATGAATAGAGGAGCTAAAGTTGGTTTTATAACTTCAGATACTTATAGAATAGCTGCTGTTGAACAATTAAAAACTTATGCAGAAATATTAGGTAGTCAAGTAGAAGTTGTATATACTATAGAAGATGTTAAAGAAAAAATTAACAAGTTAAAGCTTATTAATGACTATATTTTCTTTGATACTGCTGGTAGGTCTCATAAAAATGAGAAAAATATGGAAGAAATAAAAGAGTTGTTAAAGGAAATAGAAAACCCAGAAGTATATCTTGTTATTAGTTCTACAAGTAATTTTGAAGATATAGAAAATATAATAAATACTTATTCTAGATTTACAAAATTTAATATTATTTTTACTAAAATAGATGAAACAGATACAATAGGAACAATATTAAATATAGCATATAAAACTAAATATAAGATAGCTTATGTTACAGTTGGTCAAAATGTGCCATCTGACATAGAAAAGTTTTCTGGAGAAAAAATTGCTAAAGTATTATTAGGGAGTATGTATAAATAATGGATCAAGCTAAGGAGCTCAGAAATTTAATAAATAATGTACAAAATACAAATTTAAAAAATACTCTTAATTCTAGAGTTATAACTATTAGTAGTGGTAAAGGTGGAGTTGGGAAGTCTAGTTTTTCAGTAAATTTAGCTATATATTTAGCAAGTCTTAAAAAGCGAGTATTAATAATTGATGCTGATTTTGGATTAGCTAATATAGAAGTTCTTTTAGGTATAAGACCTAAATATAACTTTTATCATATGTTGAAAGGTGAAAAAAATATTTCTGAAATTGTTGTAGATACTAATTATGGTATAAAATTTATATCAGGTGGAAATGGACTTAAAGAATTATCTAATGTAAATAGTACAGAAATAAAATACTTTATAGAACAATTTGAATACCTTGATAAAATTGCTGATATTATAATAGTAGATACAGGTGCAGGAATATCACCAAATGTTACAAACTTTTTAATGGCTTCAGATGAAAATATAATTGTTACAACTCCAGAACCTACATCTTTTACAGATGCCTATACACTTATAAAAATAATAAAAGAACAAAATAGAGCTATAGATAAATTAAATATTGTTATAAATAAAGCTGATGATAAATATGAAGCAGATAGAATATTTACTAAAATATCACATGTTTGTAATAAATTTTTAGGTATTAATATTAAAAATTTAGGTTATATACCTTCAGATATAGCTCTTATAAAAGCAATAAAACAGCAAAAACCTGCTATTCTTTCTTTTCCTAATAGTGATTTTGCTATGGCTATAAAATCTATAGGAAATAGATTGATAAATGAGGAACAAGTAATTGATAATAGTGGAATTAAAAACTTTATGCAAAAATTAATGAGTGTATTTAATAAATAATATACATATTTAATGTCTATTGTTTAACCATTAAAATATAATATTAAATAGATATTTTATAAAAAGTATTTTTAAAATTTAAAGGGGATAAATTTAGGTTTACTATAAGATAGGGGAAGTTTGTTATGATAAGTTCTGGTTCTTTAATAGTTGGTATGGCAGATATGAATATAGCTAAAAATACAGGGGTTTTGATAACCTTAGGTTTAGGCTCTTGTGTTGGTATAGCTTTATATGACCCAGTAGTTAAAATTGCAGGATTAGCTCATTGTATGTTACCTGATAGTAAAGAAATAAGAAATAATTCAAATATTGCTAAATTTGTAGATTTAGCAACTATAAAACTTACAAAAGATATGATAAGACAAGGGGCACAACAAAGTAGAATTGTAGCTAAATTAGCTGGTGGTGCACAAATGTTTGCTTTTGGTTCTACACAACAAAGTATGAGAATAGGTGACAGAAATGTTGCAGCAGCAGAACATATGTTAAAAAGACTTGGTATAAAAGTTTTAGCAAAAGATGTTGGAAAAACTTTTGGTAGAACTGTAGAATTACATTCAACAGATGGAAAGTTTATTATAAAAACTATTGAACATGGAACATATACTATATAAAAAGGTGGTCTTTATGTTAGAAAAACTTAGAATAAAAATAACAATACTAGCAAGTTTAATAGCTACAGCATTTGCTTATTTTTATAATGTTGATTTGTTAAGAACTTGTTATACAATAGTTATTACTATTGTTGTATTTTATTTTTTAGGTGGTTTTATTGAAATATTTTTACAAAATCAATTTAATAAAATAGAAGAAGATAAAAAAGTAGAAGAAGATAATTCATTAGATAAAAGTGAAAATAATGAAAATATAGAAGAAGATAATTCTAATAATGTTAATTTAGAAGAAAGTAATTTATAACAAGTTATAAAGTGTGGTGAATGATTTTGGAAGATATTAGCCTATGGGAAGAATATGAAAAAACAAAAAGTATTACAATAAGAGAAAAAATAATAAATAAATATGCTAATTTAGTTAAAATTGTAGCAGGTAGAATGAATATATATACTAATTCTTTAGTAGAATATGAAGATTTAGTAGGGTATGGAATTTTTGGGCTTATTGATGCTATAGAAAAATTTGACTATAAAAAAGGTTATAAATTTGAAACATATGCTTCTTTAAGAATACGAGGAGAAATAATAGATAATATTAGAAAATTAGATTGGGTACCTCGCTCATTAAGACAAAAAAATAAAGTTATAGAAGAAGCTATAGAAAAATTTGAAATAGAAAATGATAGAAGTCCTACGGATGAAGAATTATCTAAAATTTTAAATTTACCTTTAGAACAAATAAAAGATTATTTAAAAAATTATTCACTATATACTTTGGTATCTTTAGATAACTATTTAGAGCAGAATCATGAAAAGCCAGTTGATACTTTAATAGAAAATGAACAAAATATACCAGAAAAAGTTTTACAACATAAAGAAGAAAAGCAAATACTAATAGATGCAATAAATAGTTTAACTGAAAAACAAAAACAAGTAATTATATTATATTATTATGAAGAACTCACATTAAAAGAAATAAGTAAGGTATTGGGTGTATCTGAATCAAGAGTTTCTCAGATACATTCTAATTGTATGAAAATATTAAAAAATAAATTAGGTAATAACTATAATTTATTGTATTTATAATCTAGCTATGAAAGTAGGAATTTTTTTATGAATAATATTTTAGATAGAATTGAACCACGTGAAGATGGAGTATATTTTTTAGTAGATTATAAAAAATCTAATCCTAAAGAAGATATAGTAGAGATAGTAAAAAAATATAGTATAAAAGATTTTGACCCTTCTACTATAGATAAAGTAATAGAAGAAAGTAGTAAATATATTTTTATTACTAAAGATAAAGATGCTATAAATATAGATGAAAAGTTTGATATTATTGTATCAAAAGATAGAATGTTAGCAGAGGTTAAATTTAAAGCACCATTTAAAAATGGTAATGTATTATCAAAACAACAAATTTTGGATAAAATATCAGAGTCAAATGTAGTTTTTGGATTAGATTTTAGTGATATAGAGAATTTTATATGTAATAGAGATTATAATAAATCATATGTTATAGCTAAAGGTATACAACCTGAAGAAAGTAAAAATGGATTTTTAGAATATCATGTAGATATATCTAAAAAGACTACAAAACCTAAAGTTTTAGAAGATGGTACACTAGATTATAGAGAGCTTAATATGTTTGAAAGTGTTCATAAAGATCAAACTCTTGTAACTAGAGTAGATGCTATAAAAGGTGCTGATGGGAGAAATGTATATGATGAAGTTGTTCCAAGTAAACTACCTAAAGAAGCACCAACTTTAGCACAAGGAAAAAATACAAGAATATCTGAAGATGGTAAACTATTATTATCAAATATTGATGGTTGCGTGGCTATGAAAGGAAAAACTGTAAATATATTACCAGTATTAGAAATAGAATCAGATGTAGATACTAGTATAGGTAATATTGACTTTATAGGAAGTATTCTTATTAAAGGGAATGTTTTAAGTGGTTTTACTGTAAGTGCTGGAGGAGATATTGATATTTTAGGGGTTGTTGAAGATTCTAATATTATAGCAAATGGTAATATATCAATTGCTAAAGGAGTTCAAGGTGGAGGTAAAGCTAGAATAATTGCTTCTGAAAATATTAATTTAAACTTTGTTGAAAATGCTACTATAATATGTGAAAAAGATATAACTGCAAGTTCAATTATGCATTCAGATATGTGGTGTGGAGGTAATGTTAATATATTAGGTGATAAAGGGGTTATTACTGGTGGTAAATCTATAATAAGTGGAGTTTTATCAACAAAATATATAGGTGCTCCTATGTCTAGTCATACAGATATAACTGTTGGTATAAATTATAGGGTTTTAAACAAATATGAAGAATTAGTTCAAAAAGTAGAAGAAATGTCAGAAAAATATAATAAACTAGAAAGAATTGTTAAAAAATTATCTAGTTTAGATATTAATAGTTTATCAAAAGAAAAAAGAATACTTTTTGAAAAATCTGTTAAAGAAAAGTTAGAAATTAAAAAATTAATTTTAGTTTATAAAAAAAATTTAAAAAGTTTAATGCCATATTTTACTTCTAAAAAAGGTATGATAAAAGTTACAGATACTTTATATAATGGTACAAAAGTTGTAATTAATAATGCAGTTATTTTTATAAAAGAAGACCTTAGAAGTTGTACTTTAAGAAATATTGATGGAAAAATAGAAATTTTTATGTAAATAAAATTTAAGTAAAGGGGTGTTTCATATGGATATAAGACCTGTTGATGTTCAAATGTTTATAAATAAATCTTCACAAATAAATAGAACAGAAGATAATAATCAAAAAACTATGGATGAAAATTTAATGTTTTCAGAACACCTTAAAAAAAATGTAGAAACAGAAAATAAAAGAACATTAGAATCTAATAAATCTGAACAACAAAATATTAATAAAGATGGAAAGGGTAATAATGGTCAGTATAAAAAGCAGGGAAAAAATAAAAAAGAAACACAAAAAAATGAAAAAAAATATAATAATAGCTTAAGTTTTTTAGATATAAGTATATAGAGGTATTTTTTTTATGGATATATTTAATTTGATTTTTATATTTATAATGGTATTAGGTTTTATGATAATTATATTATCTATTTTAAAAATTAATAAATATAATAATGCAACACCTATATCAAATGTAGATAGTTATATTAAAGAAATGAAAGATACTATTGACCAAGCAGATTTGGCCATAGATGATTTAAATTTAATGTCTGAACAAATATTTAAAAGATTTGATGAAAAACAAAAACAGTTATTATTTTTATATGAAACTATAGAAAAGAAAAAAGCTATATCTAATAGTAAAGTAGATATAAAAATAGATGAAAATGTATTAAATAAAGTTGATATTAAGCAAAATAATAAAAAATCAAAATATATTAGTAATCACCCTATGGCTGATAAAATAAAAGAACTTCACAAACAAAATATGTCTGTATCAGATATAGCTAAAGTTTTAAATATAGGTAAAGGGGAAGTAGAATTAATAATTAAATTTGGAGATGATAATTTATGAAAGAAAAAAACATTTTTTTTATGGGTTTAGGTACAGGTTTGGTTATAACTTCTATTATTTCTCTTTTTTCATATAATATTTTAAAACTAAATACTAATTCTGTTAATAATATAAATATGATTACAACAACTACAACTGAAACAGAAATATTTGAAGAAAGTTCAAATGTTATAACTATAGAACCAGAAACACAAGATACAACAGAAGTTACTACAAAAGAAATGAAGCTTTCATCTAATCCAAATTTAGAAATAACAACAGATAAGCCTTTTGAGTTATCAACTAATTAATACAGATTATACCTCTTTACAATGTACAAAATTTTATGTATACTATATCTACACAAAATTATATTTTATTGTTAATATTAAGGGAAGTGATTAAGTGAAGATAGAAAAAATTAATGATAATCAAATAAAGTTTTTACTTACAAATGAAGATTTACAAGAAAGAGAAATAAAACTATCAGAACTTGCTCAAGGTTCTGAAAAAGCACAAGCATTTTTTAGAGATATAATGACAGAGGCTATGCTTGATTGTGGTTTTGATGCAACAAATACACCACTTATGATAGAAGCTATGCCAGTTACTATGGATACAGTTATGATTATTGTATCAAAAGTAACAAAAGAAATGGATATAGATAAAGTTGTATCATTAACCCCTAAAAGTTTAGAAGATAGAAAATATAAACAAAGTAGTATAAGAAAATTTGAAAATGTAATTCAAGATACTACTATAATAAATGAAGATGAAGATATATATATATACTCATTTAAAACTTTAGACAATGTAATAAGTTTATCTGAAAGATTATATAATATTTATGAGGGAACTAATACACTATATAAGTATCAAGATAGATATTTCTTATCTTTACAAAAAGATATAAAATTTATAAATGATTTAGATTTTATTGTTTGTGAATATGGTCAAAAACATATTTCAAATATTATTTCCAAGTATTATTTAGATGAACATGGAGAAGTTATTATAAAAAATGGTGCAATATCCATATTATCAACATTATAATATAAAAGGCAGGTTTTAAATAGAATATATAAAACCTGTCTTTTTATGTTATAATAAATAAGGTTATTTTAGTATAAATTTAAAAAATAATGTTAATATTTCATAAAATAATTACGATATATAATTAAATAGGGAAATTTAAAAGATGATATATATTATTAAAAGGAGGGCTTATTTATGAAAATAACTAATTTATTTAATACAACAAATATATATAATAAAAAGAATATAGATAATAAAAAAACACAACCACAAAAAAAGCAAAATGATTCTTTTGTAGTCTCTGATAAAGCTAGAGATTTTCAAACTGTTTTAAAAGCAGTATCTAATAGTCCAGATATAAGAGAAGATAAAGTTAATGACATATTACAAAGAATGGAGCAAGGAAGCTATAATATATCAACAGAAGATATAGTTAACAAGCTTATTTCAAAATAAAAGAGGTGATATTTTGGCAAGTCTTATAAAAGAGCTTATAGATACTCTTACAGAACAAAATAATATATATCAATCATTATTAGACATTGCATCTAAAAAGAAAGTTTCTATTATAGAAAATGATATACCTAAATTACAAGGATTTGTAAAAGAAGAAAATGTACTTGTAGGTAGAAATCAGAGACTTGAAAAGAAAAGAATAGAAATTTTTAATGATATATCTATGGTATTAGGAAAAAATAGTGATATGTCTTTAAAAGATATTATAGAAACTATTAAGGGTCAAGAAGGAGAAAAAGAACTTACAAGTTTAAGAGAAAAACTTTTAGATATTTTACCTAAATTAAAAGCTTTAAATGACCAAAATCAAGAACTTATAAAATTATCTATGGAATATATAGATTTTTCTATGAATGTAATTAGGTCATCAAGTAGTAGTACACCTACTTATTATGATTTTTCTGGTAATGAAATAAATGCATCTGACAGAAAAATGTTTGATGCAAAACAATAAATTAGTAAAGGAGATAAGGTTATGGCATCTATGTCAAGTATTAGTACTGCATTAAGTGGTCTTAGAGCAGCACAAGCAGGTTTGGCTGTAACAGGTCATAATGTTTCTAACTCTGGTGTTTTAGGATACACAAGACAACAAGGTATACAACAAGATTTTTCGTATTTAAATAGAGGCTCAAGCCCTGTAGGCAGTTTAAAAATGCAAGTGGGTATTGGTACAGGAGTTTCTCAAATAAGACAATTAAGAAATAAATTTTATGATATAGCATATCGTGAAGAAAATGGATTTGGTGAATATTATGCTAGAAAGTATACTGCTGGTGAAGAAATAAATACTATTATAGGTGAAATGGGAAGTGAATATAGAGCTCAAGAAGTTATAACAGATGTATGGGACGCTATAAATGAAATGAGTAAAAATCCAGGTGCTATAGAAACAAGATCTTTATTTATTCAAAGCTGTGTTACACTTTTAGATAAAATGCAAGATATTAATAAAAAATTATTTGAATATCAGTTAAACTTAAATAAACAAATAGAAAAAGAAGTTAAAAATATAAATGATATAGTAGCTCAAATAGGAGAATTAAATCAAAAAATAGAAGAAATAGAAGCAGATGGTAGTAAAGCTAATGATTTAAAAGATATGAGAAATAATCTTTTAGATGAACTTAGTGGATATATAGATATTGAAGTAAAAGAAACAGCTGTAGGAAATAGCGGAGCTACTAGGGTAGATATTTTATTTCAAGGTAATGAGTTATTAGTTAGTAATATACCTCAAAAAATAGGTCTTAAATATTGTAATGGAGAGTATCCTTTTGTAGAACCTGTATTTTCTTCTAGTGATGAAATATTACCTGCTAGTGATACATCAACACCACTTTTTCCTAATTTAGCTTCTGAAGATTTAGGAACAACTTCTACTACTACAAAAGGTTCATTAAAAGGTCTTTTAGTTGCTCGTGGTGAAGTTGTAGGTAATTATACTATGCCAGATAGTGAAATAGGTAATTTTTCTATACCTAATATTCAGAAAAAAATAGATACACTTATGCATGAAATAGTTACTAAATTAAATACTGCTTCAATGTCTGGTAAAGGGTTAGATGGTAACTATGGTATACCTATATTTGTAAGAAAAGGTGTAGATGATTCTAATGTAGGTGGAGGAACTATGCCTGGTATTATACAAGGTGAAAACTCAAATGATTATAATACATTATTTACTATTGATAATATACAAATAAATCCAAAACTTTTAGAAGCAGATGGTTATAATAAACTTGGTTTTTCTAAAAGTGGTGATAAAGATGATAATACTATATTAGTTGAACTTAGTAAAGCTTGGAAAGAGCCTATTGCTAATTTAGAAGGGGCTTCTATAGATGGATACTATAAAAAAATAGTAACAGACTATGCTGTTAAAGTACAAGAAGATAGAGAAAAATTAGAGTCTAAAGTAGGTACAATTGACCTTGCACAAAATAAAAGATTAACTATTTCTGGTGTATCTTTAGATGAAGAATTATCAAATATGCTTAAATTCCAACATGCTTATAATTCAGCAGCTAAAGTAGTAAATGTAATAGATGGTATGATGGATAAAATAATAAATGGTACAGGTAGAGTAGGAATATAATAGGAGGTTAAATTATGGGTTCATCTTTTTTTGAATTTAATATAGCTACAACAGGGCTTTTTGCAGCTAGAGCAGGTTTAGAATTAACATCACATAATGTGTCAAATGTTGCTACAAAAGGATATTCTAGACAGTACATAAAACAAAAAGCAGCAATTCCTTTAAATAGATATAGTGGAGTAGGTCAAGTTGGTACTGGTACTGTGGTATATGGTATAGGTCAACATAGGGATATTTATTTAGATCAAAAATATTGGCCTCAAGTTAGTACACTTGGGGAATATGGACAAAAACATAGTCAATTAAGTCTTATGGAAGTATCTCTTAGTGAATTATCTAAAACAAGTTTAACTAATAATGTAAATGATTTTTTTAAATCTTTATCAGGTTTAAGTTTTACATCAGATAGTTTAGAGTATAGAAATTCTGTTATAAATACAGCAGATACATTAGTTACTAATATAAGAAATCATGCTACTAAATTAAGACAACAGCAAATTGATTTAAATGATGATGCATATGCTATGGTAGAGCGTATAAATTCTATTGGTACACAAATAGCAGATTTAAATGAACAAATATATCAATTTGAAATAGATGGTAATACTGCAAATGAGCTTAGAGACAGAAGAGCACTTTTAATAGATGAATTATCAAAATATGCTAATGTAGAGGTTAAAGAATATTCTGATGGAAGTGGTAGAGAACTTGGAAATAAATATGTAGTATTATTAAATGGTCATGAATTTGTTGACCATAATAGTAATCAAAAATTAGAGTGTGTTAGACGAGAAAATTTATTGCATCCAAATGACCCACCAGGACTTTATGATATACAATGGAAAAATGGAGATAAATTGAATTTAGATACACTTACAGGTGAATTAAAAGGTATTTTAGATGTTCGTGATGGTGATAGTGGTGGACCTGGTGGAAAATATAAAGGTATACCATATTATATAGATAAATTAAACGAATTTGTAAGAACTATGGCTTATGCTATGAATACGGGTAAAAGATTATCTGATGATACTCCATTAGATGGTGTAATAGGTCATCAAGACGGTTTTGATATGAATGGTGATCCAGGTGGTTTATTATTTACTATGATAGGACCTGATGGTAAAACAGTAGAAAATAGAGTTAATTATAATATGATAGATGCATTTAATTTTGCTATTTCAGATTCAATAAAAGCAGACCCTAAAAAACTTGCTATATCAGATACAAATGATGCAACACAAGTTAGTAATAATAAAGTTGTTTTAGGTTTCTTAAAACTTAAAGATGACACTTCTTTATTTAAAGAAGGTGGAGCTTATCAATTTGTTAGCTCTATATCTGCAACGCTTGGTATAGATACTAAACAAGCTGAAAATTATAGAAGTTTTTATAAAGATGTTACAGAATCTGTGGATAACCAAAGAAAACAAGTTTCTTCAGTTAGTATAAATGAAGAAATAGCTAATATGGTTATGTATCAACATTTATATCAAGTTTCTTCAAAACTTATAAATACTATAAATGAGATATATAACACTACGATAAATGGACTTGGTGTATAGGAGGTTTTAAAATATGAGAGTAACAAATGCAATGATGTCTAATAGAATGTTAACTAATATTAGTAGAAATTTAGGTTTATTAGATAGATATAATACTCAAGGTTCAACAGGTAAAAAAATACAAGTTCCTTCAGATGACCCTATTATAGCTAGTCGTTCTTTAAAATTTAGAACTATGCTTTCTGAAACAGAACAATATGTTAAAAATGCATCTGATGCTACTTCTTGGATAGATGCAACAGAAACTGTTTTTAACAATATGAATAAAATATTAGAAGATATGAAAGGTCTTATGACTCAAGGTTCTAATGATACTTATACAACTGAAGATAGGAAAAAAATATTAAAAGAATATTTATCTTTAGTTGAACAGTTTGAACAAGAGCTTAATAGTGATTATATGGGAAGAAGTTTATTTTCTGGTTTTAAAACTGATGAAAAGCCTATTATAAAAGATGCTAATGGTGATAATATATTAAATCCTGAAATATATCCTAATGGAGTAGATGGTCAATATATAGAAGTACAAGTAGGTGCTGGTATAACTGTACCTATAAATTCACTTGGTCCAGATGTTTATAATCAAGATGATTATGATGCATTAAGAGGTATTAGTAATGGATTTACTAAAACATTCCAAGAGATTTTAGAAGAACTTGATGCAATAACTACACCACAAGATTTATTAAATTGGGAAAGAAATAATGACCTTAGAGGTCAAATGGAACAAACTATTAAAAATGTAGAAGATTTTCAATCTAAAGTATCTACATTAGAAACAGATATTGGTGTACGTTCTAAACGTGTTGAGCTTGTTCAAACAAGATTAGAAGATGATAAACTTAACTATAAAACTGTTATGAGTGAAAATGAAGATGCTAATATAGCTGAGGTTATGATGAATTACAATACGGCTAATTCAGCTTATATGGCTTCATTAAATATTGGTATGCAAGTAACACAAATCACTTTAGCGGATTATTTAAGATAATTTTATTACAATACCCTTTTATCATTGATAAAGGGGTAATTATATATAAGGAGAATATGAAAAATGATAAATTTAGGTCATGCTATAATGTTTCATCATTTTTATGATAATAAAAAACATATATATCAACAAGGTGCAATAAATGAAAATGATTTGCTTAATATTTTAGATTATTATAATGAAAAATATAAAATAATAGATGCTAGAGAATGGTTAGAAAAAGCATTAAAAAATAAGTTAGATAAAGAAGATGTTTGTCTTACTTTTGACGATGGTTTAAAATGCCAATATGATATTTCTAACAAAATACTAAAAGAACTTTGGGGGGGGTATAATACTTTAACTGTCTTTTACTTTATTTATTCAAGTATATTTACTAAAAATTTTAGTAAATTAGAAATTTATAGATATTTTAGAAACTTAGTTTATAAAGATATTGATGATTTTTATAATGAATTTTTTAATTTATTAGTAGAAGATGAAGTTATAGGTAATAATATAAAAAATATTATTTATACCTTTAATCCTAAAGAATATTTAAAAGGTTATGATTTTTATACAGATAATGATAGATTATTTAGATATTTAAGAGATAATATAATTGTAGATAAATATGATTATTTTATGAATAAAATAATGACTAAGTATAATTTTAATATTGAGGATTGTAAAAGTAAAATTTGGATTAGTAAAGAAGAGGTAAAAGATTTGTATAATAATGGCAATATAATAGGTTTACATAGTCATACTCATCCTATTAATATAACTGCTTTAAATAAAGAAGAACAATATAAAGATTATTTTACTAATAAAAGCATATTAGAAAATATTATAAATGATAAAATTATATGTATGTCACATCCTTGTGGAATTTACAATAATGATACATTAGAAGTATTAAAAGATTTAGGAATAAAAATAGGTTTTAGAAGTAATATGACTTTAAAAGGTAATAGTAATTATGAATTTTTAAGAGAAGATCATATCAATATTTTTAATGAATTAAGGAGATAATATTATGAAAATAACTATATTTACAAGTAATCAACCTAGACATATTAGATTAATTAACAAGTTATCTGAAATAAGTGATGAAGTTTTTGCTATTCAAGAATGTAATACAGTATTTCCAGGTATAACCAAAGATTTTTTCAATAACTCTGAGGTAATGGAAAAGTATTTTTCTAATGTTAAAAAAGCAGAAAAAGAAGTTTTTGGAGATTTAAAATTTTTAAATAAAAATGTAAGAAGTTTATCATTAAAATTAGGAGATTTAAATAAAGTTAATATGGAAAATCTACAGTTAGCTTTACAATCAGATATTTATATAATTTTTGGAAGTAGTTTTATAAAAGAACCATTAGTAGATTTTTTAATAGATAAAAAAGCTATTAACATTCATATGGGAGTTAGTCCTTATTATAGAGGTAGTTCTTGTAATTTTTGGGCAGCATATGATAATAATCCAGAGCTTATAGGAGCTACTATTCACATGTTAGGTAAAGGTTTAGATTCTGGTGATATGTTATACCATGCTTTGCCTAAGCCAGAGAAAATCAGTCCTTTTTTACTTGGTATGAAAGCAGTTGAAGTTGCACAAAACTCTTTAGTGGATAGAATATATAGTAAAGAAATATTTGGTTATAAACCAATTAAGCAAGATAAGACTAAGGAAATAAGATATACTAAAAATATTGATTTTAATGACATTGTAGCAAGAGAATATTTAAATAATTTACTTAATGAAGATGAAATATATAATAAATTAATTAATAGAGATAGATCATTATTATTAAATCCTTATATAAATTAACTTTTAAGAGGTGTAATATGAAATTAAAAACAAGGTTTTTTGGAGAAATAGAAATATTTAATGAAAAAGTTATAAATTTTGAAGATGGATTGCCAGGATTTGAAAATTTGAAAAAGTTTTTATTTATGACAGATGAAGATGAAAATAGTCCATTTTGTTGGTTACAATCTATTGAAGATATAGACATAGTATTTACACTTTTTGATATATTTAAGTTTTTACCAGAATATAACCCTATTGCAGAAATAGAAAGTTTAAATAGTTTAAATTATGATAAAGAAGAAGATTTGTATATTTATTGTATGGCTACTATACCTAAAGATACAAAAAATATAAGTGTAAATTTAAAAGCACCTATTATTATAAATACTATTAATAATAAAGCTAAACAAATAATATGTAATAATGAAGAGTATCCAATAAAATATTATATTTATAAAGAAATGTTAAATAAACACTCTCAAAAAAAGGGTGGTGAATAAATATGTTAGCATTAAGCAGAAAAAAGGGAGATTCTATAATTATAAATGAAAATATAGAAGTAGTTATAATTGATATAGGTAAAGAACAAGTAAAAATAGGTATAAAAGCACCTAAAGATATACCTATATATAGAAAAGAAGTATTTGAACAAATAACTAATGAAAATAAAGAAGCAATATTAAATGTAGATATAAAAGATGTAAAAAAACTATTTGACATTTAGATATATTTAAATTATAATTTAAATATATTAGCCCTCATAGTTAAATGGATATAACAAGCCCCTCCTAAGGGCTAATTGCTGGTTCGATTCCAACTGGGGGTGTATTAATAAAAGTAGGCTTAAAGCCTACTTTTAATTTTTCATACTATTTTTTATATCATTTTTTATATTATTATACATATTTTTCTCTTTATTATAAATATTATTAATATCAGATTTTATTTTATTTTTTGTCGATTTATTTTCATTTCCTTTTATATTTTCAGCACCTTTCATGCCATCACCAAATCGACTATTATAATTTTTATCATAAGTTGTAGATTCTAAATTGTAATCATCTGTATTATATCTATACCCATCAAAAACACCATTTATATTATTTGATATTGAAGATTTAGTTGTACTTTCTACCATAGTTGTATTATTTGATTCATTGTTATTTCCACAGCCAGTTAAAGATAAACCAACTAATGTTATAGCAATAGGCAATATTTTCATAATAAATTCCTCCTTAAGAATATGATTTATTATAGTAATATTTTTTACACTAATTAAACTAATAATACTGAAAGATAAAGTATAAAAGTCTAAATATTGACAAAACTATAAAATTATTTTATAATTTTTAGTAAAATAGTTGGAAAAGGAGGATATATGAGATATATATATTTAATTTTAGCTTTTATATTTTTAAGTATTAGTATTTTTGGAATTGTAGTTCCAATTTTACCAACAACACCTTTTTTATTAATATCATCTGTTTGTTTTGCTAAAGGTTCTAATAAATTTTATAATTGGTTTATAAATACTAATATATATAAAAATAATTTAAAAGACTTTGTACTAAATAGAGAAATGAAAGCACTAACTAAAATATATTTAATGTTTTTATCTTCATTTATGATAATTATATCTATATTTATAGTAGATATTATTTATTTAAAAATAATGCTTTTTTTCATTGATTTATTTAAATATTATTATTTTTTATTTAGGATAAAAACTATATAATTGACAATTATAGGTTATAATGATATTATTAATATAGTTTTATATTTTAGATAAATTTTGTTATTAAAATAATATTATATCTATGGAGGTTTATATGGATATAGAAAATCAAATTGATTTAGCTATAAAAAATTTTGAATTTGATGGTGAAGTAATAGAAAAAGAACCTTTAGAAAAAGGTCATATTAATGATACGTTTTGTATTAAATGTAGATTAGAAGATAATACTATTAAAAAATATATTTTACAAAAGATAAATACAAATATTTTTAAAAATCCAGATGAATTAATGTATAATATAGTTAATATTACATTATATCTTAAAGATACTATTATAAAAAATGGAGGAAATCCAGAAAGAGGAACTCTAAATGTTATAAAAACTAAAGATGAAAAAAATTATTATAAAGGTAAAGATGGTGATTGTTGGAGAGTTTATAATTTTATAGATAATGCTACAACTTATGATTTAGTAGAAAACGCACAAGATTTTTATGAAAGTGCAGTAGCTTTTGGAAATTTTCAAATGCTTTTAGCAGACTTCCCAGCTAATACCCTTTATGAAACTATTCCTAATTTTCATAATACAATAGATAGACTTAATAATTTAAAAGAAGCTATAAAAAATGATATAGTTAGTAGAGTTAAAGAAGTAGAAAAAGAAATAAATTTTGTTTTAGATAGGGAAAAAGATTGTTGTATTATTTGTGATGCATTGAATAATAAAGAGATACCTTTAAGGGTTACACATAATGACACTAAACTTAACAATATTATGATAGATGATGAAACTAAAAAAGCTATATGTGTTATAGATTTAGATACAGTTATGCCAGGAAGTATTTTATATGATTATGGTGATTCAATAAGATTTGGAGCTAGTACTGCTTTAGAAGATGAAAAAGATTTATCTAAAGTTGAATGTAGTATGGAACTTTTTGAAGCATATACTAAAGGATTTATAGAGGGTACAAAAGGTAGTTTAACAAGTAAAGAAAAAGAACTATTTCCTTTAGGTGCTAAATTAATGACTTTAGAATGTGGAATAAGATTTTTAACAGATTATTTACAAGGGGATACTTATTTTAAAATACATAGAGAGGGACATAATTTAGATAGAGCTAGGACACAATTTAAACTTGTTTCAGATATGGAAAGTAAGTGGGAAGAAATGAAAAATATAGTTAAAAAATATAGTTAATACCTAATTAAAAAACTTATTTATTTATAATTAAATAAATAAGTTTTTTAATTTGACATAGTTAAAATATTTATATATAATATACTTTAAAGATATAAAAAATATATTTTAATAAATAAATTATAGTATAAAAATAGGAGGTAAATTAAATGAAGAAAGCACATATTATTTCACATAGTCATTGGGATAGAGAGTGGTATTTACCATATGAGAAACATCATATGTTATTAATAGAATTTTTTGATACATTAATTGAAACTTTAGAAAATGATAAAGATTATAAAAGTTTTCATTTAGATGGACAAACTTTATTAATAGAAGATTATTTACAAGTAAGACCAGAAAATAAAGAAAGACTTAAAAAGTTAATAGAGGCAAAAAGAATACATGTTGGACCTTGGTTTATTTTACAAGATGAATTTTTAACAAGTAGTGAAGCTAATGTTAGAAATTTACAAATAGGACATCAATTAGCTAGAGAATATGGAGAAGTATGTAAAGTTGGTTATTTTCCAGACTCTTTTGGTAATATGGGACAAGCTCCACAAATGTTAAAAAAGGCTGGTATTGATACAGCTGTTTTTGGTAGAGGTGTAAAACCAACTGGATTTAATAATCAAGTTGGTGAAAGTGATACATATGAATCACCATATTCTGAAATGTATTGGAATTCTGAAGATGGTTCTTCTGTTTTAGGTATACTTTTTGCTAACTGGTATAGTAATGGTATACATATTCCAACAGATGAACAAGAAGCAAAAGAATATTGGGCTAAAAAATTAGATGATGCATCTAAATATGCAAGTACTTCTCATTTATTATTTATGAATGGTTGTGACCATCAACCAGTACAAACAGATTTGTCTAAAGCAATAGAAATTGCTAAAAAAGTATATCCAGATGTAGAGTTTATACACTCTAATTTTGAAGATTATATTAAAGCATTAAAAACAGAGTTAAAAGAAGATATGACAACTATTACAGGTGAACTTAGAAGTCAACAAACAGATGGTTGGTATACACTTGCTAATACAGCTTCTTCTCGTATTTATATAAAACAAATGAATGCTAGATGTCAAATGTTATTTGAAAAAGTTGCAGAACCTTTAGCTACTATGGCTTATGTAAATGGTAAAGAATATCCACATCATTTATTTAAATATGGTTGGAAATTATTAATGGAAAATCATCCTCACGATAGTATTTGTGGTTGTAGTGTAGATGATGTTCATAGAGAAATGGTAACAAGATTTGAAAAAGCTGAAAATGTAGCTAAACATATAATAGATGAAAGTCTTGCTTATTTAAAATCTAAAGTTAATACTAAAAACTTTGAAAATATAAGTAAAGATGCTATACCTTTTATTGTTACTAATACAAGTGCAGATAAACGTTCTGGAGTTGTAGAAATAGATGTTGAAGTATTTAAAAAATACTTTAAAGAAGGAACTGTTAGAGGTATAGTTAATGAATTAAATGAAATGGCTTTACCTACTTATAAAGTAGTAAATGCTAATGGTGAAGAAGTGAATGCTAAAGTTGAAGTTATACCTAACTATTTTAATTATGATTTACCAAAAGATAAATTTAGAGACCCTTATATTGCTAAAAGAGTTAAAGTAACTTTAGAAGTTGTAGATATGAAATCATTTAGTTTTGAAAGTTTTGCTCTTATACCTAATGAAGTAAATAAATCTAATAATGTACTTATGGTTAAAGAAAATAATAAAATAGATACACCTTTCTATGAAGTAAACTTTAATAAAGATGGTAGCTTTAATCTTTTAGATAAAGCTAATAATAAAACTTGGGATAATCTTGGTGTATTTGAAGATTGTGGTGATATAGGTAACGAATATATTTACTTTATGCCAGTGGGTGAAACTCCTATTACTACTAAAGGTATAGATGCTAAAGTTGAAATAATAGAAAATGAGTCTTATAGAGTTGTTGTAAGTGTTACACATACTATGAAAGTACCTAAAAAAGCTAATGAAACTTTAGACAAAGAAATTCAAGACCTTGTAGAATTTAAACATAGAAAAGCTCAAAGAGTAGATGAATTAATAGAACAAGTTATTAATGTAAAATATACATTTGAAAAATCTAATCCAGTTATTAAAGCAGTAGCTAGTTTTAATAATGAAGCTTTAGACCATAGAATTAGAGCTTTATTTGAAACTAATTTAGATACACCATATCATTTTGCAGATGCTATATTTGAAGTAGCTAAAAGGGATAATACACCAGATAAAGCTTGGGAAAATCCTTGTAATGCACAGCATCAACAAGCATTTGTTAATGTTCATACAGATGAGTGTGGTTTAACTATTGCTAATAAAGGTTTAAATGAATATGAAATATTAAGAGATGGTAAAAATACTATTGCTGTTACAATTCATAGAGGTACAAGAGAACTTGGTGACTGGGGTGTATTCTTAACACCAGAGGCACAATGTTTAGGACAAAGACAAGTTGAATTTGCTATTATTCCACATGGAAAAGATAAAGAGGTTTATAAATCTTATAAATTAGCTTATCAATATCAAATAGATTGGACTTATACACAAGTATCTTTACAAGATGGTAGCCTTAATAGTGGTTATCAATTATTAGATACAAGTCATTTAGAAGTAGCTCATTCTGCACTTAAATTAAGTTATGATAGTAAATATATTGTTACTAGATGGTTTAATCTTGCAACAGAAGATGCTAATCTTGAAATTAATACAGATATGAATATTGTTGAGTTAGATTTATTAGAAGAAAAAGAAATTAGACAATTAGATAAAAATATTAAACTTGGTAAAAAAGAAATTATTACTTTAGGTTTAAAAAAATAATTTTATAAATAAAAAAGTAAAGACTTATGTCTTTACTTTTTTACACATTTAACAAATCTTTTTTCAGATGTACCATATTTAATAAAATTTTCCCTTGCTTCTATTAAACTTACTTTATTTGCACCACTACTACGATATGGATTATCTAATTGTATAGGGTCATTTTCCCAAAAACAATAAGGGCAAATATCATATAAATCATAAAAAGTATATTTATTACAACAAGGACATTTATATTCAATATTATATTCTTTATTTTCCATAATAAAATTAATAGTTAAAAAGTATATTACTTTTTAACTATTTTTAAGCTCAATTCTTTTATCTTTTATACCTTTTAATATAATTTCTCTAGCTTTAATAGCATCTTCTTTTTTGAGGGCAGGCATATCTTTTAAAGGATATTCTATACCAAGGTTTTTATATTTTACTTCACCCATTTCGTGATAAGGTAAAACATCTAAAGCCTTAACATTTTTAAGCTCACCAATAAAAAGACCTAATTCATATAAATATTTTTCATTAAATGTGTAACCATCTACCACAACATGTCTAACCCAAATAGGTTGACCTTTATCACTTAAATATTTAGCAAATTCTAAAATATGAGTGTTAGGTACAGCACATAATTTTTTATGTTCATCATTATTTATATGTTTTATATCTAGTAAAATTAAATCAGTAACAGATAAAAGTTTATCCATTTTTTCAATAATTTTTTCATTAGCTTTGTCAAAAATAATACCAGATGTATCTAAGCAAGTATGAATATTTTTAGCTTTAGCTTTTTCAAAAAGTTCTATTACAAAGTCTATTTGTAGAAGAGGCTCACCGCCAGTAACGGTAAGCCCTCCATCTTTATAGTAACTTTTTGTTAAATCATATTTAGCTAATATTTCATCTGCAGTCATTTTTGTACCTTTATTAAGTTCCCAAGTATCAGGGTTATGACAATAAAGGCAACGTAGTGGGCAACCTTGTGTAAATACAACAAATCTAACACCAGGTCCATCTACTGTACCAAAGCTTTCTGTAGAGTGAATATAGCCTTCCATAATTACATTGCTTTGTGGAATGTTCTGCTGATTACGTCGTCTTGTTGTTCTTTAGTAAGTTTATTGAAGTTAACAGCATAACCAGAAACACGAATTGTTAATTGTGGATATTTTTCAGGGTGAGCTTGAGCATCTAATAAAGTTTCTTTAGTGAAAACATTTACATTAAGGTGGTGTCCACCATGTTCAGCATACCCATCTAACATTGCTACTAAATTATCTACTTGTTGATTGTTTACATTTGACATAAAAAAATTCCTCCTATTTATTTAATATATTATATAAGGGGGCTATAAGCTATTATATAGCCCCTAAATTAACTAATTATTATCTTCAATACCTTCAAATAATGTAGGTACTTTACAAGCCATATCACCAGTAGAACAATCTAGGCTATTGGCTGTATCAACTTTTTTTGAATTGATATCATTACTATTTACTTCAATGTTCATATGACCACCATTTTTAGTAGTAAAACCATCAAGCATAGCAATTATATCATCAATTCTTTTATCATTATCCATATAATAACCACCTTTTAGGCTAATTATTTATCAAGGTCTAATTCAACTTCTAAATCACCAACGAACACTTGGTCTTCTTTACCAAGAGCACCAGGTATAATAGAGAATGTATTAGAAATACCATCTTGAGCATCCATAAATGGTAATTTTGCAACAGAAGCTAAACTTGCAACAGCACCATTGCTATCACGACCGTGCATTGGATTAGCACCTGGAGCGAAAGGTTCACCAGCTTTTCTACCACAAGGAGTAGAACCTGTAGCTTTACCATAAACAACGTTAGAAGTAATTGTTAAGATAGAAGTAGTAGGAATACCATTTCTATAAGTTTGGTTCATTCTTACATATTCCATAAATGTATGAACAAGTTCAACAGCAATACTGTCTACTCTATCATCATTGTTACCATATTTAGGGAAATCACCTTCAACTTCATAATCAACAACAATACCATTTTCATCTCTTATTGTTTTAACTTTAGCATATTTAATAGCAGATAAAGAGTCAGCTACAACAGAAAGACCAGCAATACCAGTTGCAAACCAACGAGTTACATGTCTATCATGTAAAGCCATTTGAAGTTTTTCATAACAATATTTATCATGCATATAATGAATAACATTTAAAGTGTTTACATAAACACCAGCAAGCCATTTCATCATATCTTTATATCTTGGCATAACTTCATCATAAGTTAAATATTCATCAGTAATAGGTCTAAATTTAGGACCAACTTGTGTTTTCTTAACTTCATCAACACCACCATTAATAGCGTAAAGTAAACATTTAGCAAGGTTGGCACGAGCACCAAAGAATTGCATTTCTTTACCAACTCTCATAGAAGATACACAACAAGCGATAGCATAGTCATCACCATGAGTAACTCTCATAAGGTCATCATTTTCATATTGAATAGAAGATGAAGTTATAGAAGTTTTAGCACAGAATCTTTTGAACCCTTCTGGTAATCTTACAGACCATAAAACAGTTAAGTTTGGTTCTGGAGCAGTACCTAAGTTGTTAAGAGTGTGTAAATATCTGAAAGACATTTTTGTAACAAGAGGTCTACCATCAATACCAACACCACCAATAGATTCTGTTACCCAAGTAGGGTCACCAGAGAATAATTGGTTATATTCTGGAGTACGAGCAAATTTAACAAGTCTTAATTTCATAATGAAATGGTCAACAAATTCTTGAATTTGTTCTTCAGTATATTTACCAGCTTTTAAATCTCTTTCTGCATATATATCAATAAATGTAGATGTACGACCAAGAGACATAGCAGCACCATTTTGTTCTTTAATAGCAGCTAAATAACCAAGGTACATCCATTGAATAGCTTCTTTAACATCGTTAGCAGGTCTTGAAATATCAAAACCATAAATTTCACCTAATTTTTTAAGTTCTCCAAGTGCTCTGATTTGTTCAGATAATTCTTCTCTATCACGAATAATATCTGGAGTCATTACACTACCTGTAGAACGTTTTTGTGCTTGTTTGTCTTCAATAAGTCTGTCAACACCATATAAAGCAACTCTTCTGTAGTCACCAATTATACGACCACGACCATAAGCATCAGGAAGACCAGTAATAATTTTACTTGAACGACAAGCTTTCATTTCATCTGTATAAGCATCAAAAACACCAGCATTATGAGTTTTTCTATGAACAGTGAAAAATTCACTAATTTCTGGGTCTACAGTATAACCATAAGCAGCACAAGAACTTTCAGCCATTCTTATACCACCATAAGGTTGTAAAGAACGTTTAAAAGGTTTTTCTGTTTGGAAACCAACAATAGTTTCTTTGTCTTTATCTAAATAACCAGCTCCATGAGAAGTAATAGTAGATACAACTTTTGTATCCATATCTAAAACTCCACCAGCTTCTCTTTCTTGTTTAGTAAGGTCCATAACTTGAGCCCAAAGGTCAGTTGTATTTTGAGTAGGACCAGCTAAGAAACTATCATCACCTTCATATGGTGTGTAATTTTTTTGGATAAAGTCTCTAACATTAACCTCTTTTTGCCAATTACCACCAATAAAATCTTTCCATTCAGTGTTCATTAATCATTCACCCCTAAATAACAATATTAAATTTTTATATATTTTTAGATATTTTATATTTATACCTAAAAGATTAACTTAAAAATAAAGTATATTAATTTAATCTACTTTTCAACTAACATTATATAATATATTATTTCATAAATCAAGATACATATTAATTAAATTAGTTAAATTTTTTTATATATTTTTCAGGGGTTTTTTAGCAAATTGAACAATATTTTTTGGGTTATATGTTATGACTTATAAGACTTATATATTATAGCTGATAAGAATTATTATATATACTTATGAGGCTTATATTTAATACTTATAAGATTTTTTAAGATATAAAATTGATACAAGTTTTTGTAACTAAATTTAATTTAATTAATATTATATTATTAGGACAAACAAATATAAAAGAGTTATTTATAACAATAAATGTCCTTAATTATAATTAAATATAAATAAAGGAGAATTTTTTATGGGATTAAATCTTTCAAATAAATTATTAAATAAAAGTGAAATATTATGTGGTGAAAATTTTTTTGTTACACTTGCTCTTTCAGCAGCTCCAGATATACAAGAGAATCCAGTAGATATTGTTTTAGTATTAGATAGGTCAGGAAGTATGACAGGACTACCTCTATCAGAGGTAAAAAAGGCTGCAAAGATTTTTGTAGATATAATTGATACTGCTACAGATGGTGGGGCAAATGGCATAATAGGAAATGGAAGTAATATTGGTATGGTAAGTTTTGCTACTGAAGCAACTAAAAATGTACCTCTTACAACAAATGTAGCAGAACTTAAAACAGCAATAGATATATTAGTAGCTGGAGGTAATACAAATCATTCTGATGCATTTAAAAAAGCAATAGAAACTTTTAATCCATTATCACAAAATGAGAAAGTTATTATTATGTTTACAGATGGAACAACTACAATAGGACCAAATCCTAATATATTAGCTCAACAGGCAAAAGATGCAGGAATTACTATTTATTGTATAGGTCTTACTGGAGCAAATGGTGTAGATGTTAATGCATTAAATCAATGGGCTTCAGACCCAGATAGTACACATGTTTCAATTACACCAGACCTTAATGATTTAGAAAATGTATTTGAAGAACTTGCAAATAATATTACAAAACCAGGTGCAACAAACATTGTAGTAGATGAAGTATTAAATGATGATTTTAGTATAGTAGAAATTATGATGCCTACAAAGGGAAACGCTAGTTTAGTTAACAATACTACATTAAAATGGACTATTAATGAACTAGGTAAAAGGGCTAGTGAAAATGCAACTTTAACTTTTGAAGTTAAATATTTAGGGAATTCCTCTAAAATTACAGAAGTTAATAAATCTATAACTTATAGTGATGATGAGGGTAATATAGCTAATTTTCAAAATCCTAAAATAACAATAAATTGTGGAAGTATATATTCTGTTGACCCTTGTCCAGACCCTCAAACTGTTACATTTGATGTTTGTCAAGACTACTTAGAATTTGATTTAGGGAATTATGTTTTAGATAATTTAGGAAGAATATTAGAACTTAGTTTAACACTTAAAAATATATGTCCAAATAAAAAAGTTGCATTAGCTATTACATTAAATGAAGTTGATAACTTAGGAAAAGAGAATAAAAAGGGTATGAAAATTATTTCTATACCAGCACATAGTGGAAAGTCTTGTGAAGATATAAAAGTTAAAAATATTAAGTTTATTTTACCAGAAGAAGATGGTCTTTTATGTGCTCAAAAACAATATAAAGTTAGAGTTATTGCAAATTATATAAATAATAACTCTATATGCTAAAATTTGACAATTTATATAAAATATTGACAGAATTATATAAATGTGATAATATATGTAAAATTCAAAAATTTTTAAATAACTTATTAGTTTATATCCTTAAGTTTAGAATAGGAGGAAAAAATATGAGACATACAGGAATGACAAGAAGTTTAGATGAGTTAGGAAGAATTGTTTTACCAAAAGAAATTAGAGAATCTTTTAATTTAAATTATAAAGATGCTTTAGAAATTTTTGTTGAAGATGAAAAAATTATTTTAAGAAAATATCAACCTGGTGATATTTTTGATGCTGATATGGAGAATTTAGTAGAATATAAAGGAAAAAAAGTTTCTTTAGAATCTATTAAAGAACTTATTAAATTAGCAAAAGAAGAAGGTTATGAAATATAATTTTATTTGAAACTATAAAAGGGTGTAGAATTTCTACACCCTATAATTTTTGGTATATTTCTTTATATGTATCATTTCTTAAACCATTTGGTAGAAAATCTATAATATTTATAATAGACCAAAAACTTTTATTATTTTTTATAATTTTTAAATTTATTATATCATTAATATTTATATATTTTAATATATTATCTTGAACATATAATTTTAATATTTTATTATTAGATAAATTTTTTATTATTAAATAATTATCAAACCATTTACTATATACTAAAAATTTACCATCAATAACGTTACTGTTTTTATTATGAAAATAAATTATATTATTTTTAATATTAGAATTTTTTATATTTTCATATCTTTTTATTTCATTAACAATAAAAATCTTATCTAAAGTTATATTAATATTTAAAATTTTATCAAAAAAATTTAAAGTTTCATTTAAACTTTCTTTTCCATTATAAATTAAATAAATATTAAATAAGTCATTAACATTATTATATTTTTTATAATTATTAATAAAAAAGTTGTAAAAAGATATATATATTTTTTTATCTTTATTATCTAAATATTTTATATTGTTAAGTTTATATAAAATATTAAATATTTGTTTTTCCATATTTAATCACCTACTATGTTAAAAATATTCACACAATAAATGATATTTATACTATCAATAAAATATTACTTATTTATAAATTTTTTATAGTAAATATGATAATATATAAAACAAACTATAATACCAATTAAAAAGCCACCTATATGTCCAGCATTGTCAATGTTAGGAGTTGAAAAACTGCCTAATATACCTATTATAGAAAAAATACCTATTGTATAGTAATCTAAACCATCTAGTTTAACTTTTTCTTTTATACTAAAATATAGTGTAGCACTTTCTAATGCAAATATAGCACCACTAGCACCTATAGAGTAACTTCTAGTAAATAATATGCTAAAAATACCACTAAAAAGACCACCTATTAAAAATATTAATAAAAAAGCAGTTTTGCCCAAATATTTTTCTATTCTTGTACCAAATATATATAAACTTAAAGTATTAGATAATAAATGTGTTATACCAGAATGTAAAAATAAAAATGTTATAAGTCTATAATACTGTTTATCAACAAATAAATTAGGTGATATACCATATTTATATACAATTTCATTTTTATCTAATACAGGTGACATAGATATTACTATATGCATTAATAAAATAAGTATTATTAAACTATAAGTTAAATAAGTATTTTTAGATATTATATCATTTTTATTTTTTATAATTATTGTTTCATTTTTATTTTTTAAAATGTTTTTAATATATTTTTCTAAATCTAAAAATTTTGTTGGTTGGTTAGCTTCTGTTAAAATTTTATTATTTGTTAAGTCTACACCCCATATAATATTTACAATTTTTTCTTCTAGGGTTAATTCTAGGTTTAAAAAGTTTATATCTTTATCAGAAAAATTTTCTCCAATTAAAATTTTAACTAAATAAATTTTAGATAAATTAAATTTTTCTAATATATATTTACAATTTTGTTCTATAATATTAAAATAATTTTCATATTCTATATTATCTTTTATAATAGGTGATATTATATAACCATTAGAACCTATATTTTTAAAGTAAATATTATTATTAGTATTATTTTCTATTATTGAAAAGTTATTATTTAATAGATAATTATGAAAGTTTGTTAAAAATTTTGAAAACATTTTTATTTCCTCTTAAAGTTTATTTTTATTTTGTATTTTATAATAATATTTGTAATATGTAAAGGCAAATTATACCTGGTATACCTAGAATACCAGAAAATAAGCCTGTAAATAAATTTATATTTAAGTAAATGTTGTTAGATTTTAGAAAAATATTAGCAATATAAATAATTACTATACTTATTAATATGTTAAAAATAAATTTTAATATAGATTTACTAGATAAAAATAAAACAAAAAAAAGTAAACCTAACATTATATAAATAAAATTATTAGATGACATAAAAACCTCCTATGAAGCAGGGAATTTTTGCAATATTTGCGGAAAATTTATAACTATGCCTTTTTGTTTACTAAGCTTTAAAAAATAATCATATTTTTTTTGCAATGATAATATTTCATATATAATACTGTCTATAAGTGTATCATCACAAGCAAAATTTAAACATAATTCAGCATATTCAAGTTTTAGTTTAGTATCTTGTAAAAAATAAAGAATTTCAGTAGCTTCACTGTCCAAAGCATTTGTGGTTTTTAAAAAATTTTTTTCTTTTTTCAACAAAAGTAAATTCTCCATATATACCTCCATAATTTATCTAAAACGTAAAATTATAACTTTGTTAATAATATAGTCAAAATTTTACGTATTTATTCTAAAAAATAGTAATTTATTATTTTTTAATATTTAATAAAAATAATAAATACATAAAAAAACTATTATAATAGTATTTATGTATATAAATTTATTAATTTTGTATTAGTAAAACTTAGTATTTAATAGTAAAATTATACAATAATTATTATTGAAAATTGTTTAATTTTAATTAATAGTAATTATTGTATAATTCCTTGTAATATAGTATAATATATTCATATATGTACAAAAATTATTTTGGAGGATTTTTATTATGGAAAAAATAGTTGTAGTTGGAGCTAATCATGCTGGTACTGCTTGTATAAATACAATTCTTGATAATTACAAAGATAAAGAAGTAGTTGTTTTTGATTCTAATAATAATATAAGCTTTTTAGGTTGTGGTATGGCTCTTTGGATTGGTAATCAAATTGCAGGTTCTGAAGGTTTATTCTATTCTAATAAAGATATATTAACTGGAAAAGGTGCTAAAATCTATATGGAAACTAAAGTTGATTGTATAGATTATGCAAATAAAAAAGTTTGTGCAACAGATAAAGATGGAAATAAAATTGAAGAAACTTATGATAAAGTTATTTTAGCTACTGGTTCTTTACCTATCACACCAAGAATTGAAGGTATGGAACTTGAAAATGTTCAATTTGTTAAATTATATCAAAATGCTGCTGAAGTTATAGAAAAATTAAAAGATGATAGTATTAAACATGTTACAGTTGTTGGTGCTGGTTATATAGGTGTAGAACTTGCTGAAGCATTTAAAAGAAATGGTAGAGAAATAACAATGATTGACTGTGCAGAAACTTGTCTTTCTGGTTATTATGATAGAGACTTTACTGATATGATGACAGAAAACTTAAAAGCTAATGGTGTACAAGTTGTATTTAATGAAATGGTTCAAAAAATTACTGGTAATGGTAAAGTTGAAGCTATTGTTACAGATAAAAATGAATATAAAACAGATATGGTTGTTCTTTGTATTGGTTTTAGACCAAATAATGAACTTGGCAAAAATGATTTAGCTTTATTTAAAAATGGTGCATATGTTGTTAATAAAAGACAAGAAACTAGTATTAAAGATGTTTATGCAATAGGTGACTGTGCTACTGTTTATGATAATTCTATTAAAGATACTAACTATATTGCACTTGCTACTAATGCAGTACGTTCAGGTGTTGTAGCTGCTCATAATGCTTGTGGTACAGATATACAAAGTATAGGTGTACAAGGTTCTAATGGTATTAGTATTTGGGGTCTTAATATGGTTTCTACTGGTCTTACTTTAGAAAAAGCTAAAGCTAATGGTTTTGATGCTGTTACAACAGAATATGAAGATTTACAAAAACCAGAATTTATTGAACATAACAATGAAAAAGTTAAATTAAGAATTGTTTATGATAAAAATACAAGAGTTATTTTAGGTGCTCAAATGGCTTCAAGAGAAGATATTTCTATGGGTATTCATATGTTCTCATTAGCTATTCAAGAAGAAGTAACTATTGATAAATTAAAATTATTAGATATATTCTTCTTACCACACTTTAATAAACCTTATAACTATATAACTATGGCTGCTTTAACAGCAAAATAATAAATATTTAGAGAAAATAAACTAACATTATATAAACATTGTTAGTTTATTTTTTTTTAACTTTAAAAATTTAGTATTATTTAATAAGTTTTTTATAAAATATAATTTATTAAAAAATTTTTTAGTAATAAATAAATAAAATAATGATAAAACTAAACTATAACTATTTACTTATAATACAAAATGTAACTTTAAAATATTATATTTAACAATTAAAATATAATTAATATTATTTACCAATAAATAAATTTGGAAGGAATGTGATAAAAATTAGAAATTTATTTGAAAAAACAAAACATATACCAATACCACTTTTACCTTGTATGTTAGGTGCATATACATTATCCAATATATATAGTGGATTAGGTTTTACATTTATTCGACATTTTACAGTATTTTTAGCTATAGTTGTACTATTTGCATATTTAACAAAAATTTTAATACACCCAAAACTTATAAAAGATGAATATTTAAATCCTATGACTTCTAGTTTATATCCAGGGATATGTATGGTATGTATGTTTATAGGTGCTTATATATATGATTATTTTAATATTTTAGGTAAAGTAATATGGTTAATAGCTATTATTTTTCATATTATTCATATTATAGTATTTACTTATTTACATTTTATAAAGTCACGTGATATAAATACGTTTCTACCTACTTGGTTTGTTACTTATAATGGTATAATGGTTAGTTGTGTAGTAGGTGGAAATATAAGTGGAAATGGTTTTTTGAAGTATATAGTCTACTATGGAATATTTATATACTTTTTATTATTACCTATTATGTTATGGCGTCTTGTAAAATTTGAAATTAAAGATACAATGCAACATGGAACAGCAATACTTTTAGGGCCTTGTAGTCTTTGTATAGTATCATATATTAATATAATAAAAAATCCTAATATAGTTTTAGTATGGATATTATATATTTGTGTTTTATTATCTTTAATATATGTATTAGTTAGATTGCCTAAATTTTTCTCTTATGCTTTTACACCTGCTTTTGCAGGGCTTACTTTCCCTATGGCAATAGGAACAGTAGCTACACAAAAAATGATATTCTTTTTAAATAATACAAGATACGAAAGTATAGCTAAAATATTTAAGCAATTAGAGGGAGTACAAATTTATATTACAACTGCTATAATAGGTTTTGTATTATTTAATTTTGTAAGATATTTAAGATTAAATTTTACTAATAATATTATTTAGTAAGGAAATTTAAAAATGACAAAAAAATAATATAAATTTTTTTAGTTATTATATGTATATTTATGTTTGGGGTAGTTGTACCAACTGAAATATCTTGCTAGAAAATCAAGGGAAATATAATCTTTTATTATAAATACTCTTGACAACATTTACTATTATGATATAATTATTTATATTTTAAATAGTGAAATACTATGAAAGCGAAAAGTATATATTATGGTTCTTTTAGAGAGAAAATGTCGTGGCTGAAAGCATTTTTAAGATAAAATAATATAGAAGTTCACGCTGGAGTTTATCTTTTGAACAGTTTTCTTATTAGAAAGATACGTTTAAGGCTCGTTACGTCTATGAGTGTATAAAGTTAAACTTTATAAATTTGGGTGGTACCGCGGAAATTATGCTTTCGTCCCTTTTGGGACGAAGGCTTTTTTATATTTAAGGTACAAAATATTGAAAGGAGTATAAACAATGAAAGAAAAATTATCTCAAATTAAAAATTTAGCTATTGAAAAACTTAATAAAACAAGTGATTTAAAAGTATTAGAAGAAATAAGAGTTGAAATACTTGGTAAAAAAGGAGAACTTACAAGTATTTTAAAAGGTATGGGGTCTTTATCATCAGAAGAAAGACCAATAATAGGACAGCTTGCTAATGAAGTAAGAACAGCCATTGAGGAAAAAATAGATAGTATAAAAAAATCTTTATTAGCTAAAGAACAAGAAATTAAATTAAAAGCTGAAAAAATAGATGTTACAATGCCTGGTAAAACTAAAAAATTAGGCAATAAACACCCTATGACACAAGTTATAGATGATATTAAAAATATATTTATAGGTATGGGATATGAAATAGCAGAAGGGCCTGAAGTAGAAACAGCATATTATAACTTTGAAGCTTTAAATATACCTAAAAATCACCCTGCTAGAGATGAACAAGATACTTTTTATATAGATGGACTTGGAGATTTTGTTTTAAGAACTCAAACTTCACCAGTACAAATTCGTGTTATGGAAAATAAAGAAATGCCTATAAAAATTGTAGCACCTGGTAGAGTATATCGTTCTGATGAAGTAGATGCTACACATTCTCCGGTTTTTCATCAATTAGAAGGGCTTGTTATAGATAAAAATATAACTATGGGTGATTTAAAAGGAGCATTAACAGTATTTGCTAAAGAACTTTTAGGAGAAGATACAAAAGTAAGATTTAGACCACATCATTTTCCATTTACAGAACCTAGTGCAGAAATGGATGCATCTTGTTTTGCTTGTGGTGGTAAAGGTTGTAGAGTATGTAAAAATAGTGGTTGGATAGAGCTTTTAGGTTGTGGTATGGTACACCCTAAAGTTTTAGAAATGGCAGGTATTGACCCTAAAGAGTATAGTGGTTTTGCTTTTGGTATGGGACTTGAAAGAGTAACAATGCAAAAATATGCAATTACAGATTTAAGATTACTTTTTGAAAATGATATTAAATTTTTAGAGCAATTTTAATTTAGGAGGATAGAAAAATGAATTTACCAATGTCTTGGATTAAAGATTATGTTGATTTAGATTGTGATGTAAACACTTTTTGTGATGAAATGACTTTGTCAGGTTCTAAGGTTGAAGGTGTAGAAAATAAAGGTAAAGATATAACAAAAGTTGTTGTAGCTAAAGTTTTAGAAATTGAAAAACACCCAGATGCTGATAAATTGGTAGTTGTAAAAGCAGATATAGGAAAAGAAGAACCAATTCAAATAGTAACAGGTGCTACTAATCTTTTTGTTGGTGCTTATGTTCCAGCTGCTTTAGATGGTGCTACACTTGCTGAGGGTTTAAAAATTAAAAAAAGTAAATTAAGAGGTGTAGAGTCTAATGGTATGTTTTGTTCTGTTGAAGAATTAGGATATACTAGAAGTGATTATCCAGAAGCACCAGAACACGGAATTTATATTTTTGATAAAGAATACCCACTTGGTAGTTGTGTTAAAGAAATTTTACAAATAGATGAAGATGTAGTAGAATTTGAAATTACTTCTAATCGTCCAGATTGTTTTAGTATAACAGGACTTGCAAGAGAAGCAGCTGCTACTTTTAGAAAATCTTTTAATATGCCTAAAATAGAAGTAGTAGAAGAAGAAAAATCTATGGATAATATGATAGATATAGAAATTAAAAATTATGATATTTGCCCAAGATATACTTGTCGTATTATAGAAGATGTAAAAATAGAACCTTCTCCACAATGGTTAAGACATAGATTAACAAGTGCAGGTATACGCCCTATAAATAATATTGTTGATATAACAAACTATGTTATGCTTGAACTTGGGCAACCTATGCATGCTTACAATTATGATAAAATAGAAGGTAAAAAACTTATAGTTAGAAATGCAAATAAAGGTGAAAAACTTACTACATTAGATGGTATTGAAAGAGAATTTGATGAAACTGTTTTAGTTATTCAAGATGAAAATAAATTAGTAGACTTAGCAGGTATTATGGGTGGAGAAAACTCAATGATAACTGAAGACACTAAAACTATACTTTTAGAAAGTGCTAATTTTAATGGTACACATATAAGACTTACAGCTAAAAAACTTGGACTTAGAACAGATGCATCTAGTAAATATGAAAAAGGTTTAGACCCTAATTTATCAATATTAGCATTAGATAGAGCTTGTCAGTTAATAAATATGTTAAAATGTGGTAAAGTTTTAAAAGGACATTTAGATTTTTATCCAAATAAAAGGGAAAGCTGGACAGTATCTTATAATAGTGAAAGGATAAATAAACTTTTAGGTACTAACCTTTCAGAAAAAGAAATTATTGATTTACTTGCATTAGTAGAAGTTGAAGCAGATGGCAAAGTTGCAAAAATACCTACTTTTAGACTAGATTTAGAAAGAGAAGCAGATATAGCAGAAGAAGTAGCAAGATTTTATGGTTATAATAATATAGAGGCTACTTTATCAACAGGTACACCAACAGTAGGTAAAAAGACTTATAAACAGTCTATAATTGAAAAAATAACTAATACTATGGTTTCTTGTGGACTTAGTGAGGCTTTAACTTATTCTTTTGAAAGTCCAAAAGTATTTGATAAACTTAATATAGAAGAAAATAGTAACCTTAGAAATACTGTTACTATATCAAATCCACTAGGTGAAGACTTTAGTATAATGAGAACTACAACTTTAAATGGCATGTTAAATTCTATTTCAATAAATTATAATAGAAGAAATAAAGAGGCACATTTATTTGAAATAGGTAAAGTATATTTACCTAAAGAATTACCACTTAAAGAATTACCAAAAGAAAGAGAAGTTTTAACTATTGCAATGTATGGTAATGTGGATTTTTATGATACAAAAGGTGTATTTGAAAACTTATTTGAAAAATTAGGTATGATAGATAAAGTAGAATACAATCCATTAGAAACTTTAAATTATATGCACCCAGGTAGAACAGCACTTATAACAGATAGTAAAAATGAAGAAATAGGATATGTAGGAGAAATACACCCACAAATAGCATCTAACTATAATATAGAAACTAAAGTTTATTTTGGTGTAGTTTATATAGATAAGCTTGTAGAACTTGCCAATTTTGATATAAATTATAAAGAATTACCAAAATTCCCTGCTATGCAAAGAGATATTGCTATGCTAGTTAAAGATGAAATAAATGTTAAAGAAATAGAAAAAATAATAAAAGCTAAAGGTGGTAAACTTTTAGAAAGTGTTAAACTTTTTGACGTTTATAAAGGTGAACAAATAGAAAAAGGGTATAAATCAGTAGCTTATAGTATTTTATTTAGGTCTAATGAAAAAACTTTAACAGATGAAGAAGTTAATGCACCTATGAAAAAAATCTTAAAAGAACTTGAAGAAAAATTACAAGCACAACTTAGAGATAAATAGGAATACTTAAAAGAAGGTGTTTTTATGAAGTTGTTAGAATTAGCAAATAAATATGTTAAAAAATCAGACTGGAAAACATTAGCACTTTTAAAAGTATGTTTATTTAGTTTAGGTGTTATTATAGGTATAATATTACCTAAAAAATTTAGATTTTTAATAGTACCTTTTTGTATGATATTATTTGTAATAACATATGTGCCACTTATGATTAAATTTTTTAATATTTATAAAGAAGATAGAAATTAATTATAAAAAGTGAACCTCTATAATTTTAAGGTTCACTTTTTATAATTAAAATATATTGACAATTATAAATATGAATGGTATACTATATATATAGATAAATATAAATATATAGATATGAGGTGATTTTTTGTTTAAAGATTATAAAGAAAGTTCTAAATTATTTAAAGCTTTTTGTGATGAAAGTAGACTTAAAATTTTAGAAATATTACTAACAGGAGAAAAATGTAGTTGTCAAATGTGTGGTAATGATATATTAGAAAAATTGGAAATAAGTCAGTCTACATTATCACATCATATGAAAATACTTACAGATTCTAAAATAGTTAATGCTAGAAAAGAAGGAAAATGGTCTTATTATAGTATTAATAAAGAAAATATAGATTATGCTATTAGTTTGTTAAATCAATTAAAAGTTAATTAATAGAGGTGATTTATATGTTTAGTTTTTTAGAAAAACAAGTTTTAGGTATGGAATGGCTTAGTATATTAATAGGCAAATTATTAAATATATTAGGTATTAGTATAACAACTAAAATAGGACAAAGTATACATTTTTTTATTTATGACACTTTAAAAATAATGATTTTATTATGTGTTATAGTTTTTACTATGTCTTATATACAAAGTTATTTTCCACCAGAACGTACTAAAAAAATACTAGGTAGATTTAAAGGAATTTTTGCAAATACTATTTCTGCTATATTGGGAACAGTAACTCCTTTTTGTTCTTGTTCATCAATACCTATTTTTATTGGTTTTACTAATGCAGGTTTATCTACAGGTGTAACATTTTCGTTTTTAATATCTTCACCATTAGTAGATTTAGGTTCAATTATTTTATTAGCAAGTATATTTGGTTTTAAAGTAGCTATAATTTATGTAATATTAGGTATTATATTAGCTGTAATAGGTGGTACTATAATAGAAAAGTTTAAATTAGATAAATACATACAAAAAGATATATTAAATAATAATAGTTGTGGGTGTAGTTGTAAAAAAGAAGAAGAATTACCAATGTATACAAAAAAACAACGTATTTTAAATGCTAAAAAAGAAACAATAGATACATTTAAAAGTTTTTATTTATATATATTAGTAGGTGTTTTAGTAGGTGCTTTTATTCATAATTGGATACCAGAAGATATTATACAAAAAATATTAGGAGAAGAAAATATATTTTCGGTTATTGTAGCTACTATTGTAGGTATAACTATGTATGCAAGCACATTTGGGACATTACCTATAGCAGAGGCTTTATATAATAAAGGAGTAGGTATAGGAACAGTTTTAGATTTTATTATGAGTATAACAGCTTTATCTTTACCTTCTATGATTATGTTAAAAAGAGTTTTAAAAAATAAGTTATTATTTATATTTATTGGAATAGTTTCTATTGGTATAATATTAACAGGGTATATATTTAATATCTTTGAAAGATTTTTAGTTTAAAGGAGAGTTTTTATGAAAAAAGTTGCTTTTATATGTGTTCATAATTCTTGCCGTTCACAGATAGCAGAGGCTTTAGGAAAACATTTAGGAAAAGGTATTTTTGAAAGTTATTCAGCAGGAACAGAAACAAAACCTGAAATAAATCAAGATGCTGTTAGACTTATGAAAGAAATATATAATATAGATATGGAAAAAGAACAATATTCTAAATTATATAAAGATATACCTACACCAGATATTTTAATATCAATGGGTTGTAATGTATCTTGTCCAGTCTTAGATAAAAAATTTTATGATAATTGGCAATTAGAAGACCCAACAGGGAAAAGTGATGAAGAATTTAAAAAAATTATTTCTAAAATAGAAGAAAATATTAAAAA
>CALWDX010000001.1 GCA_944376805.1 uncultured Clostridia bacterium | reverse complement strand
TTTGAAAGAAATTGTTATTTTAAATATAAATAATTTAGATATTATAAAATCATTAGAAAAAGAAAAAAGTGAGTTATCAATAGTTTATACTAGATATTTAACTAATAAGATAATGAATAAATTTTATGAATTATTAAATACTGAACTTTTTAATAAAAACTAATAATTTATCCTAAAGTATATTTATAATTGAAAGGTAATGACATATGAGTAGTAGAAGTGATAAAATAAAAGAGTTAACTGAAAAATTACAAAATGGCATAAAAAATGTATTTGAAGATGAAAACTATAAAAAGCATTTAAAGGTAATGTCTAAATTTCACAACTATAGTTATAGAAATCAAATATTAATATCATTACAAAACCCAGATGCAACATTAGTTAAGGGATATATTTCTTGGCAAAAAGATTTTAAAAGAACAGTTAAAAAGGGTGAAAAAGGTATACAAATTATAGCAAGATGTGTTGCTCGTAAAGACATAGAAAAGGATAGTATAGATAAAGATGGTAATCCTATAACAGAAAATGTATTATTAGAAAAAGAATTTTTTAGAAGAGTAACAGTATTTGATATAAGTCAAACAGAGGGAGAAGAAATAGAAAACTTAAATTATATAGAGGAATTAAAATTTGATGTTAAAGATTTTAGTTCTTTATTTAATATATTAAAAACAATATCCCCAGCTGAAGTATATTTTAAAGAGTTTAAAGGTTATAAAAAAGGGTGTTATAATCCTAAGTATAACAAGATATTTATAAAAGAAAATATGTCTGAAAGCCATACAATAAAAACTTTAATACACGAAATAGCTCACGCAAAATTACATAATGATAATGATATAAAAGAAAGAGAAGAGTTAAGTCGTAAACAAAAAGAAGTTGAAGCAGAGAGTATAGCTTATATAGTTTCAACCTATTTTGGTATAGATACATCTGATTATAGTTTTGGATATATAGCTAATTGGAGTAGCAATAAAGAGTTAAAAGAATTAGAAAGTTCTTTAGAGTTAATATCTAATACAGCAAATAGCATAATAGATAGTATAAAAAAACAAATAAATTTATGAAAAAAGACAAAAAAAAATAGCATTTAAGCTATAATAAAAATTTTACTTTACAAGTTTTACCTATTGTGATAAACTAATATATAGTTAAATATTGTACGGAATATATAGAAAGCTCACCTCTTTTGAGATTAACAGCCTGAGAAACTTAACATCTCAAAAGAGTCGCACCGAGCTTTTTCTATCTTACTTTTATAAGTAAGAAAGTATATAATTTACATAAAAGTATAAGAATAAGAAAGTTGAAAAGACTTATACTATTTATAAAAATATTATACTTTGTAAATACTTTATGAGATAAGTATATCACAAGAAAAATATTTTGTAAATACTTTTTATGTAAATTTGAAAATGTTGTAGTGCAAGTCAGCTTTCTTATGTATTCCAATAAAATTACAAAAGAAAGGTGGCTTGTTTTATATGAAGAATAAAGTTGAAATAAAAGAACAATATGGAATAGTAAATAAGAAAATAATAAATAATAAAAATTTAAGTATAAATGCAAAAGGGTTATATGTATATCTATGTGCAAGAAGTGGAAATAAAAAAGAGTGTAATCCTAAAGTAACAACAATATGTAATGACTTAGGAGTAACAGAGGCAACATTCCACAAGGCAAAAAATGAATTAGTAGAAAATAGAATAATATACATAAAGAAAGATGGCGAAGCACTAAAAAAGAGAAATAGATATGTATTTACAGAAAGACAAGAAAATGGAACTTATGGTATAGTTTATCTTAAAGTATTAACAAATAATAAAATATCATTAAAATGTAAGGCAATATATGGATTATTAAGTTGTTTAGCAGGTACTAGATTTGTAGCATATCCTACTGCAAAAGCAATATATTTAACACTTGGTATTTGTAGAAATACATACTTTAATTGTATGAAACAACTTAAAGAATATGATTGTATTATGACAAAACAGCTACATATTAACGGAAGATATGCTTATTGTAATTTTTACATAAATGATAAAAAACCAAATAAACCTAAAGAAAGATATATATTTAAGGCTAAAAAAACACGCAAAAACAAGGGTATTTTAGCATCTATTTTACATAGAGAAATGGCTAAAAAACAAGCCGAAATACAAGAAATACCAACACCAGAGTATAAAAATTACCAAGAAATTGTTTCATCAAATATTGAGTATGAAGCATTAAAAGGCTTATATGGAGGCAATGAAAAAGCTATGTATTTATTAGAAAATGCTTTTTCTGTAATTGTAAGTAATATTTACTCTAAGAAAATAAAAGATATTCAATATAAAGGTAATATATTCTATAGTGGTGTGGTTAAATCTATATTTAATAAATTAAACTATGATAATGTTAAATATGCAATAGACTGTGTATTAAAAGTGGATACAAAAATTAAAAATATTAGAAGTTATTTAAGAGTGGCTTTATTTGGTAGTTATTATGAAACAGAAGAAAAACAATATTTAAAAATGAGATAATATTATAAAGTTTGTAAACTAACACAAAAGAAACGTTTATAGAAATTTAAAAAAGAATACCTATAAAAACGTCTTATTTGTGTAC